>CAMAVG010000040.1 GCA_945861605.1 Rickettsia typhi | reverse complement strand
TGAAACGGGTTCGAGTGATGTCGTTCGTAAGTCTCACAAGTTTGGTCGCAAGGGATTTAGCAAAAAATTTCACGAAAGCTATGACATGAAATCTGCATCAGTGATTTTGAGCGATTTCCTTATGTCCTGTTTTTAGGCGATTTCCTTGACAAACGAAATTCAGGAATTTATCGTAACCAAAAGTAACGCATGACAATGAAAAAACGCTACAGGTCGAACAATCTTCCTCTTTTCAAACTTTTTCCAAGTGTGATCACCCTCTCAACCATATTTTTCGGAACGCTTGCGGTCTATCATTCAATGATGATGCACTGGGAACGCGCATGTTTTTTTATAATAATCGCTGCAATTTTCGATGTTCTTGACGGTCGCTTCGCACGAATTTTGAACGCACAAAGTGATTTTGGTGCCAATCTGGATTCCCTCTGCGATTTTGCAAACTACACAATATTCCCATCAATAATAATTTACAACTGGTCGCTTTGGAATCACGGGCTTGCGGGGTGGTCTGCTGTTATGATATCCTCACTTTGCGGAGCAATTCGTTTGGCACGGTTTAATGTTAGCGATTCCGCCGTTTCGCACCCAATAAAAAAAATGTTTTTCGTTGGGATTCCATCACCCGCTGCCGGAATTTTAATCCTGCTTCCATTGTTGATTTCAATCAGTTTTGATATTGCAAAAATACAATATCCCCCGTTTTATATTTATGAAATATACATTGCCATGGTTTCCATTTTAATGATAACCACAATTCCGACAATATCCCTCAAATATTTAAAAATTCCACGGAAATACACGCCGATTATCCTTGTAATTGTTGGGTTTATTCTCATTTCGTTTGTGATATTCAAATTGCAGGCCGTTGTTTTTTGTGCGGTTGGATATTTATTATTAATCCCAATTGTGCTTTTAAAATATTCCTCAATGATGAAAATTTACCGTAAAAATCACAAAGATTCCACCGATGAGGAGTAAAATCGGCGTTTATATTCACTTTCCTTATTGCGAGAAAAAGTGTCCATATTGCGATTTCAACAGCCATGTAACGAAAAAAATCGAACACGAGCGCTTTCTTGAGGCATATAAAAAGGATTTTGACCATCATTTTTCCCAAATTTTGAAAAAGCCATCGCTTGAAAGCATTTTTTTTGGCGGAGGAACGCCATCGCTAATGGAACCGTTCGTCGTTGAGGGAATTATTGCCTATATCAAGCGGAGATTTCTTGAAAACGGAAACGAAATTTCACCAAATTTTGAAGTAACACTTGAGACGAACCCTTCGTCGTTTGAAATTGGAAAATTCCGTGATTTCAAAAATGCCGGCGTGAACAGAATTTCCATCGGCGTGCAATCTTTTGTGGAAAGCGACTTAAAAAAACTGGGGAGAGTCCACGATAAAACCCAAGCGATTCAAGCAATTCTGCATGCAAGCGAAATTTTCAACCGCCTTTCTTTTGACCTAATCTACGCAAGAGAAAACCAAAAAATTCAAGATTGGCGTGACGAACTCAACTTTGCACTCACAACATTTAACCCAAATCACATTTCACTTTACAGCCTTACGATTGAAAAAGGTACGGAATTTTTCAAAATGCAAAGCGATGGCACGCTTTCGATCCCAAAAAATCAGGAAGAATTCTACGATACAACGAACGAAATTTGTGCAAACTTTGGGCTGAACCGCTATGAAATTTCAAATTATGCCAAGCACAATCACGAATGCAAGCACAACATTCTTTACTGGCAAATGGGGCAATATATTGGAATTGGGGCGGGTGCTCACGGCAGAATTGACACAAAAAATGGCAGACTCGCGACAATGAACTTCAATTCTCCGGAAAAATATTTGCTTTCAATCGAAAAAAACGGAAATGCCTTGCAAACGAACGAAGTTCTTGATTCAAAAACAATCGCAATGGAACAAATAACAACCGGACTTCGCACAATTTACGGCTTTGAGATCCACGGTCTTGAGCGATTTTTAGCACTGGAGAAAGTCAAAATTCTGGAACAAGAGGGGCTTGTAATTCAAACGCAAAATCGAATTATCCCAACGCAGAAGGGGCTTTCTTTGTGCGATGGCATTGCAAAGTTTATCTTTGGTGAATAGATCTTGGCGGAAAATCACTTTGCTTTGGTTGAAAGCCTCTTCTTGCCTTTTGTCTTGGTTTTTCAAATACTGATTGCGAAGTTGTAATGAGTGTTACGGATGACAAACGACTTTGACTTGGCTGAACTTTGTGCCTTTTTGGAATTCTTATTGTAAGATGTGCGTTATCTCTGCGTCTCAAAAGTGCGGATTGAGGCCTCTTTGCGAGTGATTTTCCCAGATGTGTGTTGCGTCCTTAATTACAAATATATAATACCATATTTTGAATAGTATTGCAAGAAATTTCTAACCTTTATAAAAAAACAGAACAGCATAGCCAACAATCAACGCGGGGAATATTCCGTAAAATGTTGCAAGTAGTGCCTTTTTTGGTTGCATTGCAATTGCTGGCATGAGGGAATCGCCATCGTTGGAAATTGTGTTTGCAACCTGTGCGGCAAATGGTATGAGTCCATTGACGTAGAATGTCGTGAGGATAATTTGCGGACCGCAACCAGGAATAAAGCCGATGATCGTCGCCACAATTGGCATGTAGTAAATGTTGGAATTTATAAAACTTGCGACATCAAAGTGCATAATTGCAAAAACGGTTTTGTATCCAAGCATTCCGATGAATATCCATGCAATGATAAAAGAAGTCTCAATGATAACCTTGTTCACCGTGCCGTGTGTGCATGTTTTACATTCAGATTCACTGCACGAATGATGAGGATTTTTCCAAACCCAAAGAAGCAAAGTGAGTGCGATTCCAACATAAGCAAATGGTTTTTGAATTGATTGCGATGCAATTTCAGGGAAAAAGTGAAACACGCCATTGATTGCGAATAGAATTACCCAAATTGCAGTGATAACCATTGGAATATTGCTTTTTTTTGCGGGTATGGCGGCGAGTCCCTCCCTTGGTTTTGCAAATTTTTCTTTTGTGAAGTAATCGACTAAATATCCCGTAATTATTGCAGTTATTGTGCAGATTATGAATAAAATGAATGCCATAAACGGCTTTTTTTGAATAAGAATGATGGCGGCATCGCCGGAGCCTGCTATCAAAGTTGCAACCATTGAGCCAAATGTCACATAGCCTTTTGAGTAATTCGTGACAACGATAATCGCACCGCCACAACCGGGGAGTGCTCCTAAAAGTGAGGAAATTGGTACTTGAAGTTTTTGATTATTCTTGAGAAATCGCACAAGTGAATTCTGCGTGTAATGTTCGAAAAAATACATTATGAAAAGTGTGATTGTGACGAAGACTCCAACTGCGATGTAGCTATCGTAAATTGATTCATAAACCAGCTCTTGTTGGTTGTGCAAAAGCAATGCGAATGCAATTATTATAGCAATTTTAGTTCCGTAATCTTTGAAAAGTTTTAACATACTTCGGTCAAGTGATATCTAATATCATGTATCATTTCTTGAATTGTCAAGAATATATCGATATTTTTTTAAAAAACTGCTTCCACGAAACAGAAGCACAATGTTGAAGATATTCCTAACTTATACAAATAGTATGAACAATGTAAATAATAATATAGGCGAGTTGAACACAACGCTTAGTGAAATCAGGCAAGTGAACGACCAAATTCAGCAACAACAAGCACAAAAGGGTGCGGTTGATCCTTTGACTCAAGCAAAATTTCAAAAACTTGAACAAAGACTTGCCGTTCTTGAAGGAAGAGGCGGAGCAACTGCTTCAAATGGAAGTGAAGTTTCGTTTGGTGTTGATGCAAATGCACAGTATCGCAATGCTTTTATGCAATATGTTTTGAAGGGCGAAACTGCGGCGATGAATCAACTTCCGCAAAAACCACAATTAAACGATGCCGGATTTGCTGTTGCACAATCAATGGAAAGCATGATTTCAGAGCAAGTGAATGCACTTTCGACAATTCGTAAAATTGCAAGCGTTACACAAGTTTCCTCGGATTCCCTCGACCTTGCAATCGAAGACAACGGAAGCAAAGCTTCATGGGGTGAGCCAACTTCAACAACTTCAGTTCTGAAAAAGTATATTAAAGCTTACGATGTCATTGCTCAACCAAAAGTGACTGGCAAGCTTTTAGAGGATTCCGAAATTGATGTTGAGGGGTATATTGCGCGTAAAATTGCGGAATCTTTTGCGATGGCGGAAGATGAATCTTTCATTCTTGGCGATGGAAATTCCAAACCAAAAGGAATGTTGACACTTGCAAATGGCACTGATGCAGGTTCGATTGAGCGTATAACAGGTGCGATTTCATTTGAAAAACTTATGGAATTGACGGCGTCTCTTGATACTTTTTATTCAGCAGAAACTTCTTATTTGATGAATAAATCGGTGGAATCACAAGTTCGTTTTTTGAAAGACACAAATGATCATTACATTTGGAGGCCATCGCAAAAACAAGGAGACCAAAACACAATTTTGGGCGTTCCTGTTTTCACAACGAACTACATGCCAAACCAAACAGGCAAGGCTTCGATTCTATTTGGAAACTTCAAACAAGGTTACCAAGTTGTTGAAAGAGTTGGTGTGAATCTTCTTCGCGATCCCTTCACAGAAAAGCCTTTCGTGAAGTTTTATACTCTTCGCAGAGTCGGTGGCGATGTTATTGATGGTCGTGCTTTGAAGGCGTTGATCCAAGCTTAGTTTTTTTATTTTTTTTATGAAGCTTAACTTTGCGTAGTTTTTTTCACGCAAAGCTGTTTCAAATTGGGATTTTTGTATTATATGAAAATCCCAATCAATGCACCCATATTCCAAAATTGCTGAGCAAGCATCTTCTTGTGTGCTAAATCTGTGACGGTATTTTTGATATCCTTTGGCATTGCGTGCATTATTGCCAGATATTTCGAGATATTCACATTTGCCATAAGGGATTCCGCAGCATTTTGTGGAATTTCGTCGATTCGAATATTTTGTTTTTTTTCAATTAGCGTTTCGAACTCCATCAATGTTTTTTTGAATTTCGCAATATTGAGTTTTGCAGTTTCAAGGGAGTGAGTGTTGAAATCGAGTGGTTTTCGATAATGAGTCGCAAGCAAACAAAGGCGAAGGGCGAGGGGATCGCAATCCTTAAAAGCTTCGCGAACTGTGAGGAAATTGCCTAATGATTTGGACATTTTCTCTCCATTAACTTTCAAAAACCCGTTATGAACCCAGTATTTTGCAAAGCTTGAACCCTTTTTCGCACAAACGGATTGAGCAATCTCATTTTCGTGATGCGGGAACTGTAAATCGATTCCGCCGCCGTGAATATCAAAATTTTCGCCTAAAAGCGTGGTACTCATTGCCGAACATTCAATGTGCCAGCCGGGTCTTCCAAAGCCAAGTTCGGTTTGAAATCCGTATTCATTTTCCGGAACGGTTTTCCAAAGAACGAAGTCCTCCGGTGCATTTTTGTGATTTTTGACTTCAATCCTTGCTCCTGCGATGAGATCCTCCAATTTTTTGTTCGAAAGCTTGCCGTAGTCTTGATATTTCGCAACGGAAAAAAGCCATTCGCCGCTTGCTTCGTAAGCAAAACCGTTGGTGCGAAGTTCCTTAATTAGTGCGACAATTTGCGAAATATATTCCGTTGCCTTTGGTTCGTGTGTTGGTTCAAGGCAGTTTAGTGAGGATAGATCCTCGTGGAAAGCTTTTGTGATTCGTGCAGAAAGCTCTTCGCAAGTTGTGTTTTCGAGGGTTGCTCGCGCGATGATTTTATCGTCAACATCGGTGATATTTCGAACATAAGTCACATCTTTGTACATTGAGCGGAAAATTCTGAAGAGGAGATCGTAAAAGACATTTGACCTCGCATTTCCAATGTGCGGAATATCATAAACAGTTGGACCGCAAGCGTAAATTGAAATTTTTCCTTCGTTGATTGGAATTATTGGCTCTTCTTTTCCTGAAAGCGTGTTGAATAGTGTTATGTGTTGCATAATGTGTGATATTGATATATCTTGTTGTAAAATACTGGGGGATTTGTCAAGAAATTAAATTGCTAAGTGGGAGAGGTTTTGCTCGGTTAAAATATTGTTGCACCCTGAATTCATTTCAAGAATTTTTTGTTTTAAGTTTTTTTCAATTAAGTGAATGCAAACGCCAAAGTATGCGTCGCGGACGCGTTCCTCGTGAACGGTTGGGTGTGGGAATTTAATTCCGGTTTTGACATAGCAAATGATTTTGTTTTTGCTATGTTCGGCAAGAACGATGCTTGTTGTTTTGTTTGTGCATTCTTTGAAGGCGACGATTGTGTTGGAACAGCGGGCGTAATCGTTGCTTTTTAAGCAGTCGAGCCTGTTGCGTTGAGTCAAAAGCTCTTCGTAGAATGTTAAATTGTTGATGGAGGCATCGGTTTTGGTGTTGCCCTGAAGGATTTGCACGATTTTGACATCGATGGTGGTGTATGGTCGTTTTGCAATTGTTTCTTCTGTGAGTTTCGTTCGCATGGATTCGGTAAGGCAGTCGTTGAATTCGAGGGAGTCTCGTTGATTGAGTTCGGTGAATCCCATGTCTTTGCAGATTTTCCTCATGGCTTTTGTGGAAATTTCTTCTTCTTGGGAGGCAACGCTGTAGTCTCTGGAATATCCCTTAATGCGGTCGGTTGCTTCGTCTTGATCAGCGGGAAGGGCGATTGCGGAATACGGTGAAATGGAATTGCGATATTTCGCGTGAATCATTTCAAGGTTTGAATTCAAAAGTTCGCTTTTTTTTCTTTTTTTTGACATGCGTAAGTCTCGTTCTTCGATTGCGGTTTCTTCGCGGAGCGTTTGCGATTCCATACCGTTTAAAGTGTACCCGTTGTCTTCGATAACTTCGCTTTTGTAGTTCGTGTTATCTAAGTTTTCGGAAGCAAGTGCTTGTAAATTGATTAGAATCGCAAAAATTGTGATTAAGTGGGGAAGCCTCATAGCTGTTTTAAGAACGGGATTCTCTCATAATTTTTTTCTGTAAAAGTAGCAATCCGTGAAGGAGAGCTTCGGCAGTTGGTGGGCAACCCGGAACATAGACATCGACTGGGACGATTCTATCGCATCCGCGAACGACCGAATACGAGTAGTGGTAGTATCCGCCGCCATTTGCACACGAACCCATGGATATGACATATTTTGGGTTGGACATTTGGTCGTAGACTTTTCTTAGTGCCGGTGCCATTTTATTTGTGAGAGTGCCAGCGACGATCATAACATCGGATTGCCTTGGAGATGGGCGAAATACGGCGCCGTATCTATCGAAGTCGTATCTTGCAGAAGCGGTTTGCATCATTTCAACGGCACAACAGGCGAGGCCGAAGGTCATTGGCCAAAGTGAACCCGAGCGTGCCATTGCGACGATTTCATCAAACTTTGCAATAAAATAACCCTTGTTTTGCATTTGTTCTTGTGCGGTTTTGAAGAAAATATCAAGGTTTTTGTTGGAGGAGAGATCGAGAATTTTCCTGTTAGACATTTCGCAAAATTATTTTTTATCCACCATTTTTGCAAGGGAAAATAAAAAATCAAGGAAAATCAAAGGCTTTTGTTTTTTTTCGCTTCCAGAGATCATCTGAGGGATTTTATATAAAATAGAAAATTCGCCAAATTTTAATTTGATATGCAAATAATATTATTAAACAGAAAAGTACCATTACTGAAAGAAATTCCATTGCCTTGTGGATGAGACCGTTGATGAAAATTTTTTCTTTTTTTTCAATTCCTGAAATTTTTTTTATTCTTTTGTAAGTATTCGTTGATGTAGAGAAGAATTTGTAATCGGGTTTTTCTGTGAAGTGTAGTGCCTTTGCAACGCTTTCGCCACCAATGATTTCAGACGCCTTTGCATCGTAATAATATTCATTGCTGCCAATTGTTATGTTGGTGAATATTTTGCAAACCATTGTGAGGAAAAAGTTCACTACCTCAAGGTAAAGCATAATGTTTTTGCTGAAAAAACGGGAAATCGTTTGCAATTTTGTGCCAATGACAGGGATGATTGAGAAAAAATTTCCGCAAAAGCTGAAAAATAGGGCGTTTAT
>CAMAVG010000039.1 GCA_945861605.1 Rickettsia typhi | reverse complement strand
GTGTTATTACGCTCGTGTTCATTGTTTTGCCCTATCTTCAAAACGGTGCAATGTACTTCTTCCTGACGGAATCATCGGAGAATCAGGAAAAAGAGACGCCGCGAATTCTTGATTTCGCAATGTTGATTGTCATGATATACTCCGCTTTTGCAATTATTTGTGCTTGCGTTTATTATTTCCTTGGAATGTCAGGGTTTGATGCCATTTGCCATGCGATGTCTACGGTTTCATCAGGTGGTTTTGGAAATTACGATTCATCATTCCTCGCATTTAAAAGTTCGCAAATTGAAATTGCAGCAATATTTTTCATGTTCCTCGCCGCGATGCCGTTCATAATAATCATTAGAATTTTTACGCGAAGGAAGTTTTCTTTCAACGGGCAGGCACTTGCAATGCTTTATTTTACTTCAATATTATTCGCTCTTTTGTGTTTTGTTTATTTCGTAATGCAAAAAATGCCATTTTCTTACGCAGAACTTCGCCATTTGCTTTTTGCACTTGTTTCAATACAAAGTTCGACTGGTTTCTTTTCCGCAAATTTATCATATTACGGGCAATTTCTTATCACGATTTTGATAATCGCAGGAATTATCGGTGGTTGTACGGGGTCAACTTCCGGTGGGGTTAAAATATTCCGAATCCAAGTTGTGATAGCGATGATCAAGCACCATTTTCTAAAAATCACTTATCCAAACCTGAAAATGAAAGTGAGATGCGATAACCAAGAGGTCTCCCAGCGAACCGTTTCCTCGATCGTCGTCTTGATTTCAATCTACATGGCATCACTAATGCTCATAACGCTTTTCATGGTTGCGGATAACTTCGAATTCTCGGAATCAATCGCAACCGGCGTTTCATTTTTAAGCAATGCCGGCGTAATTGCCACTGAATACGGGCAGCAATCCAGCATTGTTTCAACATTTTCGCAAACATTGCGTGGAATTTGTGCGTTTGCGATGCTACTTGGGAGGCTTGAATTCATTGCGATAATCGTCATTTTGATGAAAGCGTTTCAAGTAAAGTGAAAAAAATATTTTCTATTTTACTTGACAATTAAACTCATGAAAATAAAAACCGTTTCGCGGCGTAATTTGCCGTAATTTATTTTTTTAACTTTATTTTGCACTCATAAAAGAAATGGAACAGTTTTTGATTTATACCACGACATATAAACACTTTCTTTCACTTTTTTCCGAAGCAAAATGACTGGATATCGCGACGCATTTGATGTTATATCAAAAAATAAAATTATTCACCCAACAATAATTCTTCGCAAGCACATTTTGGAGCGCGCAATAAACTGTTTTTACAATCTTCGCTGCAAGGTTTTGTACCCTGTGAAGACTAATCCCGAAAAGTTTATCATCGAATACCTTCTTGACGAAGGAATCACTTCGTTTGATGTTGCCTCTCTTGGAGAAATTGAGCATGTTTTGAAAATTGCTGCGGAAAAAAATAAGGAAGTCAACCTCTATTTCATGCATCCGGTTAAGTCTCGACACTCAATTCGTGAGGCATACTTCACGCATAATGTTCGTCATTTTTCACTTGATAGCGAGTACGAACTCAATAAAATTCTTGAAGAAACACAGCACGCGAACGACCTCAACCTCCATGTCCGTGTTGCGATTCCAAACTCATTTGCGGAGATTAATCTTTCCGAAAAATTTGGCGTGAATTTGCACAATGCACCGGCGTTGCTTAAGCAAACGAAAAAAGTCGCACACAAAGTCGGAGTCTGCTTCCACGCGGGTTCTCAGTGTATGCATTCCGATGCCTACAAGCTCGCAATTGATATGCTTTCGAAAATCGTGAATGAGATTTCAGTCGATTACTTCAATGTTGGCGGCGGCTTCCCGTCGGTTTATCCCGGTATGAAACCGCAAAATATGGAGGAATTCTTCCATGTAATACACTCAGGATTTTTACAACTCAAAGATCGCGAGAACATTGAATTCCTTGCTGAGCCGGGCAGGGCTATCGTTGCAGAATGTATGTCTCTGATTGTTAGAATCGACCTTCGCAAAGACGATTTCCTTTACATAAACGACGGAACTTATGGCTCACTTTTTGATGCCGGATTCCCGAAATTCGTATTTCCGATGCGACTCCTCAAAAAAGATGCCTCGCACGATCTCATTCCATTCCAACTCTACGGTCCAACTTGTGATTCAATCGATTACATGCACGGTCCCTTCTACCTTCCATCCAATGCACAGGAGGGAGATTTCATCGAAATAGGGCAAATGGGTTCGTACGCAAAGGCTATTGCAACAAGTTTTAACGGCTTCAAACATAGCGATGAAATGTTCTTCGTGCAAGACGAACCAATTATGAGTATGTATTAGTACTACGCACTACCTTTTGAGACGCCTTTTGGCTTTGGCGAATGCACATTTTCGCCGGCACCATGCATGAACAAAAGGTAGTCTGCGTCAAGGAAAAACCTTTTAGGAATTGACCTTCTCAAAATGAGTTCAACCTCAAACTTAATGGAATCTGAAGTAAAATCATCGGATTCAAACGGCACGAGGCCAAGCTCGCACGCAGCCCGAAAAACACGGACATCAATGCCAATTTCCGGAACATCGAATGCTAAATTGAGGAACATGTTTGCGATTTTTCGTCCAAAACCGTTGAACTTGAGTAGTTGCCAACGCTCACGCGGAACAACGCCGTTGTGGTCAATTTCCAATTTTTTGACGGCGTTCCAAATGGTTTTCGCCATAGTCCAACGCATTCTTGTTATGCCGCAGTCCTCGAAAAGCGTCACGAGTGCTTCATCGTTTGTGAATTTTGCAAAAAAAGCGGGAATTGTTTGAAAATTTGGGATTTCGTGCGGATATTTTGCGAAAATGCGTGGGAGCATATTGAAACCGTTTTGCTTGTGGAAAAAAGCCTCAATAAACGCAACAAGTTCGCCGTGTTCACGCCAAATTTTCCAATATTCGTCCGTTTTGAAGCGTTTTGCGCGTGCGTTGCGAACATCTTCGTCAGAAACATCCATTTTGTCGGCGTATTCGGGGTATGATTTCTTGAAAAGCTCGAGAAAAATGCGGTAAGATTGCTGGTATGTCTTGAAAATCGTGTCATTTCCTTGCTGGTATATGAAATCCGTGACAGATTCCTTACCAAACGAGAATTCTACGCCCTCACGAACTTGACTCGCGGCATTTTCTTCAATTCCTTGCATTTTTTAAAAATCTAAATTTGCAACACTTAACGCATTTGAAACGATAAAATCCCTGCGTGGTTCAACGATTGAGCCCATTAGTGTCGAGAAAATTTCATCGGCGTCTTCGGCGTCTTTAATGTTCACCTGCAAAAGCGTGCGGGCGGAGGGGTCGAGAGTTGTCTCCCACAGTTGTTCGGCGTTCATTTCACCAAGTCCCTTAAATCGTTGCAAGGAAAGTCCTTTCGTGCTAATTTCGTTGATTGTTGAAATTAAATGCGATGGCAGTGTAATTTCGTGCTTGGTTTCGTCCTTTTGGAATGTGATATTTTTTGCTTCGAAAATTTCGGAAATATTGTTGTAATATTGTAAAAGCGTGCGGAAATTCGCCGTTTCAAGGAAGTGTTGCGTAATTTTGCATTCTTGTTTAAGACCACGCGTGACTTTTACAATTTGCTCGCCGTCGATTTCAAAATGAGTGTTTTCGTCGGTCGTCATTCCGTTTAGGGTACTCACGATTTGTGGCATTTTGTTGAGGAAGTCCTCAAAATTCTTCACAACATTAATAACAACCGCCTCAATTACTGCCGTTTCAATATTCAGAGACGCCTTTTTCAGTGCTTCCTCGAATTTAATTGCGGATTTAATAATTCGCGAAAGATCCGCACCGATGTATGTCGTTCCGTCACATGTCAGGACTGAATTGTTGCACGCCGCATCGGTTTTATAGTTGTTGAGGCTTTCTTGATCCTTGATGTAGACCTCGCTCATGCCTTTTTTCACTTTGTAAAGTGGTGGTTGGGCGATGTAGAGGTATCCTCGTTTAATAATTTCGGGCATTTGGCGGTAGAAGAATGTCAAAAGCAGGGTTCGAATATGTGCACCGTCAACATCCGCATCAGTCATGATGATAATTTTGTGGTAGCGAATTTTTTCGATGTCAAACTCCACGCCAATTCCAGCACCAAGGGCGATAATCATTGTTCCAATAACTTCTGATGTCAGAATTCTATCAAAGCGAACCTTTTCAACGTTGAGAATTTTCCCTCTCAAAGGAAGGACGGCTTGGCATTTACGGTCGCGACCTTGCTTCGCAGAGCCACCAGCGGAGTTACCCTCCACGATGAAAAGCTCCGAAAGTGAGGCATCTTTTTCTTGGCAATCCGCCAATTTTCCGGGTAGAGACGCAACATCAAGCGAGGTTTTTCTGCGTGTCAATTCCCTTGCGCGTTTTGCGGCTTCGCGGGCTCTTGCAGCCTCCAAAATTTTCTCAATGATGATTTTTGCTTCAGTTGGGTGTTCTTCAAACCATTGCGAAAGCTTGTTGTATGTAACTTCTTCGGTAATTGTTCGAACTTCTGACGAGACAAGTTTATCCTTCGTTTGCGATGAAAATTTAGGATCCGGCACTTTCACCGAAACAATTGCGGTGAGACCTTCTCTTGAATCGTCGCCCAAAATTTCGTTTTTAACCTTGAGATTCTGCGAATATTTGCTGATGGCGCGAGTCAAAGCTGATTTAAAACCCGAAAGGTGGGTTCCGCCATCTTTTTGTTTAATATTATTTGTGAAGCATAAAATATTTTCGGAATAGCTATCATTCCATTCGAGTGCGACATCAACGGTAACGCCGTTTGCTTGTCCGTGGACATCAATTACGGGAATTAACGCGGTTTTAGATTTATCCAGATGTTTAACATAAGCAATAATTCCGCCGTCGTAGTAAAGTTCCTTTTCAATTGGTTCTTCTGGGCGATTGTCTCTCAAAACAATTCGAACGCCGGAGTTCAAGAACGCAAGCTCGCGAATTCTGTGCTCAAGGGTTGCGAATGAAAATTCAACCATTGCAAATGTTTCGGGGGAGGGTAAAAATGTTACTTCCGTTCCTTTTTGTCCGCGTTTGGCATCGCCTGTGCAGGAAAGTGGGGCGTCGGCAACTCCATGTGTGAAAGACATTTCGTATTGTTTGCCTTCTTTCCAGATTTTTAATTTTAGCCAAATCGAAAGAGCATTCACAACCGAAACACCTACGCCGTGGAGTCCTCCTGATATTTTGTATGAGTTATCGTCGAATTTTCCACCTGCGTGAAGTTGTGTCATAATAACTTCGGCAGCGGAAACACCTTCTTCGTGCATGTCGACTGGAATACCACGACCGTTATCGCGAACTGTGACGGAACCGTCTGAATTAATTGAGATGAAGACGAGGTCGCAGTGTCCCGCTAATGATTCATCGATTGCGTTATCAACAACTTCATAAACCATGTGGTGAAGACCGGAGCCGTCGTCGGTGTCTCCAATATACATTCCGGGGCGTTTGCGAACGGCATCAAGCCCTTTTAAAACTTTAATTGATGATGAATTGTATTCATTCATATTCATTTCCGACATCTATCACAAATAATTTTTTCGAACATAAAACGCAAATGTTTTTTGTCAAGAGTTTTCATAATATAAAGATTAATTGATAATTACAACTTGACAATTCCCACATATCATTTTTCCTTGTGTAAACACTGATTTTGGTTATGCAAATTAATAAAACTCTTGGAATTTTGGGCTCTGGTCAGCTCGCGAAAATGATGGCAGAAGCTGCGAATCGGCTTGGAATATCAACGATCGTCTATTCAACCGATATCGAACCATGTTCCGCAGAAAGCGTGAAAAAAGTAATTACCGCCTCATTTTTACACGAAGAGAGGCTGTCTCAATTTGCAAGCGAATGCGATTTTATAACAATTGAAACGGAGAATATCCCGATCTGGACTCTCGAATTCTTGGAAAAACACTTTCCGGAGAAAATCAAAACATCATCAAGTTTCGTTGCGATTGCTCAAAACAGATTAAAAGAAAAGCAATTTGCAAAAGAAAACGATATCCCAGCAGGCAAAAACTGGCATGTGAAAACCAAAAAGGATGTCTCGCGAATTTTCAAAGAAAACGGTGCGTGTATTTTAAAAACTGCGACGCAGGGCTACGATGGAAAAGGGCAGGTTGTTATCAATTACGCAAAGGATATTCCAGAACTCGATCCAAATATTGAATACATTTTGGAGCAAAAAATTCCATTTATTTGCGAAATCTCAATCATTGCCACAAAAGACGCAAATGGTACGGTGTTTTTTCCGGTTCCGCGGAATGTTCACAAGGAGGGAATCCTGCGTGAATCCATTGTTCCGCTCTCGTTTCAAGGCTTAAAATGGGACGATTTGATAAAAATCCAGCATTTTGCACTTCAAAATACGCAAAAAATTGCGGGAAAGGTTAATCACTTTGGAATATTTGCCGTTGAATATTTTGTTTTGGAAAACGGTGATGTCCTATTCAACGAAATGGCACCGCGTCCGCATAATTCAGGACACTTCGCCAACGATTTATGCAATGTTTCCCAGTTTGAAAACCATGTTCGTGCAGTTTGCGACTTACCAATAATTTCCCCAATTTTGCTTCACGAAGGAAGGATGGTCAACATTATTGGAAATGATATCCACGAACTTGAAAAAATTCTTGACAAACCAAATCACAAAATTCACCTTTATAACAAAATTGGAGTCTTCCACGGGCGAAAGCTTGGTCATTATAATATAATTGAAAAGTAAAAAATGTTTAAACTTTTACAGATTTTAACAAAACTAAAACTGTTTATTTCACGCGCAAAACTTATTGGCGTTGATGAATACCGAAATAAATATTACGAATTAAAACAGGCGGATTACCTCGGTCGTAAAAAGCGAATTTGCATATACTTCGGCACGGTTGAAGCTTCGAAAATTCCATCAAATTGGCACAACTGGATGCACCATTCATCAACGGAGGAGATTAAATACAAACGCCAGTTTTGGATGAAATCTCACATACCAAATGTCACGGGAACAAACTACGCATTCCAGCCAAATCGCCACACGCAAAGCAACATTCACGGCAAATCATTCATTGATTCAAACGCAAGTTATCAAGCTTGGGACGGCAAAATTTCCGAAGAATAGTATGAAAAAAATTGCAATAATCCTTCTGATTGTCTCGAATATTTCCCTTGCAAAGGAAATCAAAAGACCAACTCCCATCGATAAAAAATACATAGACTTCCAAGTCTACGGAACAACAATTTTTCAAGGCGATAACATCGATCAATCGTCCGCATCAAGTTCGTACAAAAATATCGCATACACATTTACAAATGTTGATATCGACTTCAACTTCAGCAAAAATCTTTCAATTGTGACACAAACAAGCATTCAAAACAGAAAAAATGGCTTTTCAAGACCCTACGCCATGACGGACTACACCAATAATAACAACACAATTGGCACTTTTTTTACCGATACATCCCTGACATCGCGAATGATAGCACTGCAATTGCATAACAAGAAAACATCGTTGACAATTGGTAAAATTCGCCCGCGAGCAGGCATCGCAAATGGTGTACACAGCCAGATAATCACCGAAGATTGGTATGGAATTTACGGTGCGATGATGGACGGCGGATACACCAACACGAACAAAATTGGTGCAGAATTTCACACGGAATTCTCACTAATTCCACATTCAACGCAAACGCTTGAAATCGCACTTTTCAAAAATGACACAACAGCATTGGACGACGCCGCATTTGGCACGCAAGGCGTTTATGGCTACACATTACCGCGATCGCTCGATGGGATTATCGCAAAAAGAGAAGCAGGCAACACATTCGCACCGTCGTCTTTTTCGATTCTCGCCACCAATGAATCCGAGTTAATCGGCGACCAAAAAATCTCATACAGTGGGTATTACCGCAAGCAGGATGTCGACAAACAAAGCGGAGACTACCTCGCACCGGAAACAACAATTGCGGCATCGCTTAAGTATGAAAAGACGGCGGACAACATCACATTCGGGCTTTTTGGAAATGTTGCGTCCGTTTCAAATGTGTTTGGCGTGAAGGATCTCTCCGAGAAGTATTACACTGCCTCAGCCTATACAAACATTGATAACTTCGTCATTGCATTTGCGTATAATATATATTCAATGAACGATGTTTCAAGCATTAACATAAATGGCGTGAATAAATCGATCGCAGGTGCACAACTTTCGCAAAGTCAAATATCGTTTGGCTATAAATTCAATAAAGCGTACAAATTCGACATCGCATACAGGCAGCTTACCGATGGCAAAAGCCAGAAATCCGCACAAGGAGTTGGTGTTGGATTAAGGTACAACATTGGAACAAGGCATATTTAAGAAGGTGCAATCCGTAATTCAATAATTATGTATTACGCGGACAAAAACTTCTGCACAAGAAAGCTGAGCGAGACATCAAGCAAAGAAAACCCGATTGCGGCGATAACCCCAATTACAATCACGACAATGGTGATTTGTTGAAGATCTCTTTTCTGAAGAAATTTGATTGCTTTGAATTCGCTTTTTATGATCTCAATATGTTTTG
>CAMAVG010000038.1 GCA_945861605.1 Rickettsia typhi | reverse complement strand
CTTGAGTGTGGAATCAACTATAATCACGCTTGAAATTCGGTTTTCTTCCATGGCATTTGCTGCATCGATTATGTAAGAATCCTCGTTCAAAAGCTTGGGATTTTGATTACAAATTTCGATCGCTTTTGAATTTTCAATTTTACCGTTGTGTTTTAAAATGAAGCGACGAATATCGCCATCGGTAATTATGCCAATTGCTTTTTGGTTTTGAGTAACGCAGCAAAAGCCGTTTGAATTCTTGGACATTGCCTCCAAAACTTGTATAATATCGAAATCTGCTTCCACTGTGGAAATTTCCGAATTCATTATTGTTGTGATTTTGGAAATCTTCATGCCAAGATTACCACTTGGGTGCAGTTTTGCGTACTGAACTTTTGCGAAATTTTTTATTTTCGATGCACAAACGGCAATGGTATCGCCAATTATCAACATTTGGGTTGTGGATGTTGTCGGTGCCATGAAATCGTGTGCTTCCGGTGATTTTGGAACTACTATTGTGAAATCAGTGTTGGTTGCCAGGGTGGATTTGCCATCGCGGGTGATTGAAATCGTGGTATTTTCGTTCTCTTTCGCGTAATTTAGCACGGACATGATCTCCGAACTTTCGCCTGAATTGGAAAGGAAGATTATTGCATCATTTTTTGTAATCATGCCCATGTCGCCGTGTCCTGCGTTGAATGGATCGAGAAAAAATGCAGGAATTCCAATTGATGACATAGTCGCGACAATTTTCATTCCAATGTTTCCGCTTTTTCCAACTCCGCAAAGGATAATATGCCCATTGCATTTGGAAATTATTTCAACGATGCTCGCGAAGTTTTCGTCAAAAATTGGGAAAAGTTCATTAATTCCATGGATTTGCGTTGAAAGGGCGTGTTGTGCCTCCTGAATTATATTCATTTTAAGCAAAAAATTGAGCCAAAGAACTTAATGCCTCCTTACATTTTGCAAGTGGAATTTTTTCATCGTTTATGCAGATTTCACTGCCGGTTGTGAACCCAATTTGTGTGTAGATCATATTGCTTTCGACTGCTTTTTCCACGAATGAGATTGATTGTCCTTTTGGAACGATGCAGATATATCGACCGCAAGTTTCGTTGAAAAGTAGTGTTGTGAGTTCAGTTTCCGAGTATCCATAAAGGTTTAAATTCGCACCAACGCCACCCTTAACGCACATTTTTGCCAGTGCGGTTAAAAGTCCACCGTTGGAGACATCGCCACAAGCGGAAAGCATGCGTTCGTTTATGACGCTTTGAATAAATTCGCCGGTAGATTTTTCGGTTTGAAGATCGACATCTGGCATTTTTCCACCAACGATTCCTTCGCAGATTTCGGCGTAAATTGTGTTTGTGAGGTGCGATCCAACTTCGCCAACAAGGAAAATGTGGTCTTCATCTGTTGAAATAATGTTGCCGATCGCCTTCGTGTAGTCTTCCATAATTCCAACCATTCCAATAGCTGGAGTCGGGTTCACGGAATTGCCGTCGGTTTCGTTATACAGCGAGACATTTCCCGAAATAACAGGCACATTTAGGAACTTCGCCGCTTCGGTAATCCCTGTGATTGAATCCTTAATTTGCCCCATTACAACAGGGTTTGTCGGGGTTCCAAAGTTCAGGCAGTTTGTCAAAGCTGATGGCTTTCCACCGCTTGCACAAATGTTTCGGTATGATTCCACAACCGCGTGAATTGCCCCCATTTTTGCGTTGGATTTTACAAATTTTGGCGTGCATGTGCTGGAAATCACCAGTGCTTTTTGCGTTTTATAGGAAATTTCTTTTGATGTGGCGTCGTGCAGGAAGTTTAATGCTCCGCAGCCTTTTTTCGAAAGCATTGTTTGTGAAAGCGTGAAGTTTTTATTATGCTCTTCTTTTAAAGTAACACTTTTAATGTTGCCGTAACGAATAACTCCCGCTTGGTTTCCACAGGCAAAGACTGATGAATTTTGGACGCCGGAATCGTATTTTTGATAAATAAATTCCTTTGATGCAACATTTGGTGAGGCGAGAATTTTGAGGAGATTTTCCGCAATATTCAGTTTTGTTGGCTTGGAAATCTTGATTTCATCATCGATTTTCGTTGTTGATGGGCGATCATAAATTGGTGCATGGCTGGAGATTGGCTCGATTGGAATTTCGCACACAATTTGGTCATTTTCCTTGATTACAAGGCGTTTTGTATCGGTAATTTTCCCGATAATCGCAAAATCAAGGTTCCATTTTTCGAAAATTTTGCGTGCTTCGTTTTCCTTTCCTTGTTTAATTATAATAAGCATTCTTTCTTGGCTTTCTGAAAGCATGATTTCGTATGCAGTCATGTTTTTTGCCCTTTGTGGAATTGCATTGACATTTAGCTCAATTCCAGTGCCGCCTTTTTCTGCCATTTCAACGGAAGAACATGTTAAGCCGGCGGCTCCCATATCTTGAATTGCCAAAACGCAATCCGTTTGCATAAGCTCAAGGCAGGCTTCGATTAGAAGTTTTTCGACGAATGGATCGCCAACTTGTACGGTAGATTTTTCATTTGCATCTTGTGATGAGAAGGAATCAGAGGACATCGATGCTCCGTGAATACCGTCTTTGCCTGTTTTATTTCCAACATAAACAACATTTGCACCAACAAATGATGCGGCCGAATAGAAGATTTTATCTTTCTGTGCAAGTCCAACGGACATCGCATTTACAAGGTTATTTCCGTTGTAGGAATCGTCAAATGTGCATTCGCCAGTCACCATTGGAACGCCGACGCAGTTGCCGTAGAATGAAATCCCGCTTGTAACGCCTTTGAGTAATCTTTTTGTGTTTTTATCGTTGATATTCCCAAAACGCAATGAATTCACATTGGCGATTGGTCTTGCTCCCATTGTGAAAATGTCACGCAAAATCCCGCCGACGCCAGTCGCAGCACCGGAAAATGGTTCAATAAATGATGGGTGATTATGCGATTCCATTTTGAAAATAATGGCGTCGTTGTCGCCTCCATCAATAATTCCTGCGTTTTCACCAGGTCCACAGATTACTTGCTCGCCCTTTGTGTGCATGTGTTTAAGGTGCATTCTTGTCGTTTTGTAAGAACAGTGTTCTGACCACATTGCCGAAAAAATTCCAAGCTCAACTAAATTTGGTTTTCTTCCTAAAATTGCTTCAATTTTGGAATAATCTTCTTCGTTTAATTTGTGAGTTTTTAATATTTGGGTTGTGATCTCGATGTTATACATGGCAAGAAATTTATTTTTCTAACCCATAAAAACAGTTTTGCGAAGTAGTCAAGAAGAAAATTATTTGCTATTTCTACATTTTTTTGTTACAAAGTTTTACAATTTGAAATATATTAAAAATATCTTGAAATATTAAAATAAGTGAATTATCAATGGTAAATAGAAATATTATGCTTTTTTATATAAAAAATATCGGTTTTTCTTGAATTTTATAATAATATACATTATAAGTTATTATACGCTTATGAATCGGAAAAATTAAATAATTATTTTATATAAACAAAATGCAAGAAACGGTTACCCCACGCAAGAGAGGACAAAAAATAGCAGCAGGCGAAATTGACAGGCTAATTGGCATGCGAATTAGAATTGCACGCAACATGTTCCACAAAAGACAAGAAGACCTCGCCAACTTCCTTGGGCTTACTCTCCAACAAACGCAGAAATATGAAAACGGTAAGAATAAAATGTCTGTAAACTTATTAACACAAGTTGCCGATTTCTTCAACATACCAATCGCGTATTTCATTCCAACGACGATCGGCTCCACAAAAGATAACGCAATGGAAATGCTGACAATGTCACAGCCAATACAAAATGTTGCCGAAGACTGGAAACCAATCGGACATCAGGAGCCCTTAAAATCCACATCAGCCAAGAAAGTTTCTGAAGACTTCGTCCCAATTGAAATCAAACAGAACTTCATTCTTGAACTAATCGAAATCCTAACGAAGATAGACCCCGACAAACAGCAGGAATTTCTTCAGCTTATTAAAAATTATCAAAAAATGAAATAGCTTATGAATATTATTCTTGGATACGGAAGGACGGGCAGGGCACTTGCACATTTTTTTCAAAATACCAACAAGGATTTCACAATTTTTGATGAAAACCCTCAGTCGTTATCACACACCGACTTCCCCCAGAATATCATTCACGAAATTCCAAAGTCATCGCTTGAAATTGAACGAATTATTGTCAGCCCCGGAATTTCAACAAAATATTCACGCTCACAAAATTCAACAAATAATTTCATCACATTCGCAGAAGAAAACGCAATCCCAATGGTTTCGGATATCGAACTCTTCATGAAGCTATTTCCTAAAAAGGAATATCTTGGCATAACAGGAACGAACGGGAAATCAACGACAACAACGCTTTTGAATCATATTTTACAAAAATGCGGTTTGAATTCTGCATTGTGCGGAAATATTGGAGTATCGCCATTTGAAAATGCTATAAATTCCGAAATTTGTGCCGTGGAAATTTCAAACGCACAAATTGAACTGACTCACAACATCCAATTCGATATCTCCGCGATAACGAATCTAAGTCCGGATCACCTCGACCGATATCCCTCAGTTGCACTTTACTACAAAACGAAACTTGAAATTGCCTCGCTTTCAAAAACATTAATCGTGAATCAATCAATTTTGGAAAACTTCACAATTGAACACAAAAATGTCATTCCATTTTCAATTGAAACGCAATGCGACGGTTATTATATATATAATGATAAAATTTTCTTTAAGGAGTTAGAAATTTGCCAATTGCCGAAAATCCAACTTCTTGGAAAGCATAATTTGGAAAATATTTTATGTGCTTTTGCGGTTTGTCATCAATATGGGTGTGATGTTGAAAAAACCGCCAATGCAATCAGCGAATTCCAAGGTATTTCCCACAGATTACAACACATTGCAACGAAAAATGGCGTAAAATTTTTCAACGATAGCAAGGCAACCAACCTTGATTCCACACTCAACGCATTGCGGGCATTTGATGCACCGGTTTTTTTAATTGCCGGCGGGAAACTTGTTGATGATATTTCGGGAATTTTTGCTAAAGAGGAATTTGCAAATGTGAAAACAATTGGCATCGTTGGCGCATGTTCTGCGATTCTTGCAAAGGAAATCCATCATTATAATGAGGCAAATCCCCACAGAAAAATAAAATATATCCTTTGCGGCGATATCAAAAAAGCAACTGAAACGCTTTACATCGAGGCACAAAAAGTTCACAATTCCTCAATTTTACTTTCACCATTTTGCAAATCATTTGATCAATTCAAAGATTTCGAGCATCGCGGTGATTATTTTTGTAATATAGTTAAAAACATTTGATAAAAAATATAATTTATATAAATTCGCTATGTCTTCGTCAAATAATGCATATCAATTGGATGATGAAAATTGTATAACAGAAAATGAAATTGTGGAAATGAATGCAATAGAAATTATTAAGAAAAAATTAATTATTGATCACATGGATACAATGAATCTCAACGATTCGATGATCGCCTTAACTTATGTCATCGCCGAATTGGAGCAACAAAAAGCACACAGCATTGTCATCGCGTTGAAGGATATCATCGAAATATATTATAACACGAAAACTTTGTTGAATCGCAGCACACAAGACGACAAAGACGAATACGAAAGCATTGTATATTCATATTTTGCCACGAAGTATTTCGATAAAATAAAACTTGACAAATACAAAGAAAATGTTCGCTTAAAAGTTAATACTTAACGAATTTACTATGTTGCAAAAGCCTCTATTGACTCTCTACGATAAAATTTGGGAATATCATAAAATTTCTGAAAATATTATTTATATCGATCGTCAACTGATTCACGAAGTCACAAGTCCACAGGCATTTGAAAGCATTGAAACACTTGGCAGAAGTGTTCGCAATCCATATCAAAACCTTGCAGTAGCCGACCACAACGTCCCAACAGATGGCTCATGGCGTAAAGGTTCGTACGAAGAATCATCAAAAGCACAGGTTGAATTTCTTGAAGAAAACACAAAAAAACATGGCATAACTTGCTATTCATTGGGTCACGAAAAACAGGGAGTCGTTCACATCGTTGGCCCCGAACAAGGCTTCACCGAACCCGGAATGACGCTCGTCTGCGGGGATTCCCACACCGCAACTCACGGTGCATTTGGTGCCTTGGCGTTTGGAATTGGCACGAGTGAAGTCGAACATGTAATGGTAACGCAAACTCTTCGCATCGTGAAATCGAAAAACATGCTAATTAAAGTTAGCGGAAAGCTTCAAAAATGCGTGACAGCGAAGGATTTAATCATGGCAATCATTGGCAAAATTGGCACTGCTGGCGGAACGGGATTCGTTATGGAATATACCGGCGAGGCAATTTCATCGCTTTCAATGGAAGAAAGAATGACGATTTGCAACATGTCAATTGAAGCAGGTGCAAGAGCAGGGCTAATTGCTCCCGATGAAAAAACCTTCGAATACATAAAAGGCAGACCACTCGCCCCAAAAGGCGAAAATTGGGAAAAAGCACTCAATTTTTGGCAAAAATTCAAAACAGATGAAGGCGCAAAATTTGATATCACGGTTGAAATCGATGCCTCCACACTTGAGCCGCAAATTACTTGGGGAACGAGTCCGGAAGATGTCTGCGGAGTATCCCAAAACATCCCAATGCAAAAAGATTTCGACGAGCAAAGAGCCAAATCCTTCAACCGCGCACTGGGATATGTCAAGTTTGTTGAAGGTCAAAAAATTGCGGGCGTAAAAATCGATAAAGTCTTCATTGGCTCGTGTACGAATGGTCGAATTGAGGATTTCCGCGCCGCAGCAAACATTTTGAAGGGCAGAAAAATTGCCCCCAACATTAAACTTGCAATGGTTGTTCCCGGCTCAGGATTAGTCAAAAAACAAGCGGAGGACGAAGGTCTTAATAAAATCTTCACGGCAGCCGGCTTTGAATGGCGTGATGCAGGTTGCTCGATGTGTCTTGCAATGAATAACGACCAGCTTTCATCAGGCGAGCGTTGCGTTTCAACCTCAAACCGAAACTTCGAAGGAAGGCAGGGAAGGGGCGGAATTACTCACCTTGCAAGCCCAATTATGGCGGCCGCGTGTGCAATTGCTGGCGAAATTACCGATGTAAGAAATATCTGAAATCTGCTTCCTTGTTGTATTTTTTCTCCGGTTAATGCTGGAAATTAATACAACACGATATGAATATTTCAACAGTGAACGACTACGACCTTCCACAACAATATATTTCCAAACTTCGCGGATTTTTGCGAGTCACTCACAACGATGACGACGAACTAATCAAGATTTTTTTTGCCTCGGCGGTTGATTATGCGGAAAAAAAGCTCTCAATTGTGATTGGCAAGAAAGATTTTTGCATGAAAACACACATAAACCACACTATTATCTTGCCAAAAATTGGATTTCCAGTTGTTTCATCGGTGAAAATTGCCGAAAATAATGTGATATTCGAGCAAAAGGACTACATTATTAGAATTCTTAACCCAGAATTGACGGGGCTATGCGAAGTATTTTTCACAATTGACGGCGGAAAATGCAGAGAATCGCTAATGATGGCGATATTTTCGCATGTATTTTTCCTCTACGAAAACCGCGGAATGATTCAAAATGGTCAACAAAATGGACAAGCATCGTTTGAAACTGCCCAAGTTCAGAATCTTTACGCCCCATTTCTTGAAAATAATTTTCATATTTAATTTTATGCCAAGTTTTAACGAAAAATGCGTCATTGAAAAAAATATTCAAACGCGAGACTCATTCGGCGGGATCATCCAAACTTCTGAAAAAATTGGCGATTTTTGGTGCAAATTGCTGAAATCTGACGGCTTTTTTAAGGATATCAAGGGCGGAAAAAAGCGAATTCAAACCATCGAAATTGCAATTTGGATGAACAAAAGCGTGAATTATGAAAATGTCGTTGTATATAATGACATTCGGTATTCGGTCGTTAATGCAATTCACGATCGCCTCCGTGGCATCACAACAATTAAAGCAGAATTTAATAATTAATTTTATGTCTATACAAAATCAGATTTTTCAAGTGCAAAATGCAATTTTTCAAACGCTAATTTCTGCAAATTTGGGCGTTGATGTTATTGCAAACAGGGGTGCGATTGTGAGCTACCCTTACATCATAATTGCCGGAACGAAAAAAGAAATTGCGAGCGGTCTTCAGGTGAAAACCCTTACGGAGATTGATGTTGTCACAAAAGATTTTTCAATAATATCGTCATCAATTGCATTGCAAAACATTGAAAATTGTTTGAAAATAGAAGATTTGGCGAGGAACATTGAGTGCTATGACATCAACCATGTTCATGTGATTTCGTGTGAAACGATTCCAACGCAAGAGGGATTTTTTATGGGAAAAATGACAGTCGAAGTTATTTTGAACTGATGGTTTTGGGGGGTGCACCTCAAGTTTTTGGTGAGGTGCAGATGTTTAGTTTCCGGCGGCAGCAGCGGCTTCGGCTTCTTTTTTGGCTTTTGCGGCAGCGTCTTTTTTAGCTTTTGCGATGGCTTTTGCGGCGTCGGCTTTTTCTTGTGCGATTTTTTTGCGTTCTTTTTTGGAGACGCTGATTAGGAGGGTT
>CAMAVG010000037.1 GCA_945861605.1 Rickettsia typhi | reverse complement strand
AGCAACTTGGTGCAATACAATGGAATAAAGCAACACGGAACAGGAACGGGATTGGTGAGAAGATTTGAACGCACTGAGGAAAAGCTTAAAGAACATATGGCAAAATCTGGGATACAAATATAAAACACCTTGATTTCTAACTTTTTCCGCTTCACCATCGGGGAAATGTTGATTATATATGATTATATCCTACAAAGGTATTAAGCCAGAAATTGAAAATTCAGCGTTTGTCGCACAGAATGCCGTAATTGCCGGAAATGTTAAAATTGGTGCAAATGTCGGCATTTGGTATGGCTGCGTTTTAAGGGGCGATGTCTCCCTCATTGAAATCGGGGAAAATTCTAACATTCAAGACGGCACAACAATTCACGGCACTCGTGCAAATCACGCACAGAATAAAACGGGAAGTGAACCCGCGAATACTATTATTGGCAAAAATGTTACGATTGGTCACAATTGTATAATTCACGCTGGAACAATTGAAGACGAGGCTTTCGTTGGAATGGGATCTGTTATGATGGATCTTTCCCGCGTTGAGAAACACGGAATGCTTGCGGCGGGTTCGGTTCTTTCGCCAAAGAAGGTGGTGAAATCTGGCGAACTTTGGGCGGGTGTTCCAGCAAAGTTTTTCAGAATGCTCACACAGGAAGAAATTGACTACATCAAAACCTCGGCGGATAACTACCAAATTCTTGCGATGGAATATAAGAATGAGTCTTTTGAAATTAAGTAATTTTATATATATGAAAAAATTCCATATATCAATTGCTGTAAGGGATATTCAAGAATCAGTTGCAGAATATTCCACAAAATTTGGTCTTGAACCGGAGGTTATCGTTGATGGCAAATATGCACTTTGGAGAATGGAAGCACTAAATTTTTCGATATCACAAAAACCTGAAATTGCAGGGCAAATGCGGCATTTAGGCTTTGAAAATCCAGAAGCAAAAAGTTTCACAACATCAACAGATTGCAACGGAATTTTATGGGAAGAATTTTCAGAGCCAATGCAAAAAGAGGAAATTACAACATTTTATGGAAAAAAATAAAAAAAAATTATGCAAATAGAAAAATCGTGCCTTGAAATAATTAAAAACTATAACGCATTTCTTGTTGATGTCTGGGGCGTGATTCATTCGGGCGGAGTGCTTTACCCGAACACTCAAAACGCAATGAAGGAAATGATGAAACAGGGATTTGTTTTGCTTTTGTCGAATGCTCCACGAAAGGCGAGCAAGGTTGCGTCGTTTTTAGCGGGAATTGGAATTGAAAAAGGTGTGCATTATAACGAGATTTTAACATCGGGGCAAGCGTTTTTGTTCCACGCACAGAAATCGAAATATAAAACCGTTTTTTATATTGGCCCAGACCGTGATTTAGACATTTTCGATGCTGATTTAAACGACGATTTCTCGCAAGATATTCCACCGCAAATAACTATCACCCAAAACATTGAAGATGATTTTGACGATGCAATTGTGACGGGGCTTACCAACCAAATGGATATTTCCGTTGATTTCCCAAAACTTGAGGCGTTGATCCAAAAAGGAGCGACTCTTTCTTGCATAAACCCTGATATCGTTGTGAATAATGCAAAGGGGGAGCAGGAACTTTGTGCGGGTGCTCTTGCGATGGAATACAAAAAAATGGGTGGAAATGTTAGATACTTCGGCAAGCCTTATGGGGAGGTCTACCAAATTGCGTTGGAAATTTTGCCGAAAAACAGTAAAATTCTTGCAATTGGCGATGGAATGGATACTGATATTTTAGGTGCAAACAACGCTGGAATTGATTGTGTTTTATGCAAAACGGGAATTCATAACAAGGAAATTTCATGGCGTGGAATTGATGAATTTCTTTCGGAGTTTCCACAACAACCGAATTTCGTAATTGAACAACTATAATGCAACATTCATTCGTCGTAACGCCTTATGGCGAAGCACTTTTGGGATTAAACCATACAAAAATTGTTGCATTGTTATTCCTCACATTTGAAAAAGAGAAAATTCTGCATATATTCCACAAAAAATTTCCAAAATCCGTTGAAATTAAAAGCGTTGAGTTGCAAAATCTCGCCAATGATATCTTCCAAAGTCGCAAAAATTTTTTTAACCAAGTGGAACTCAACGGGACGGAATTCCAAAAATCCGTTTGGTTGGAATTAATGAAATTGAATGATGTGGTTTCGTATCAACAAATTGCGAAAAACATTGGTACAAATGGCGTTAGAGCAGTCGCCTCCGCAATTGCAAACAATCCAATTCATTACATAATTCCCTGCCATTTTGTGGTGAGAAGTGATGGCTCAATTGGGAAATTTGCCGGCGGAAGCGAATTAAAACAAATGCTGATTTCAGATGTGATGGCCTAGATATTTTTCAATTTCCACTTTGCGAATGTTTTTAAATCAACGCCGTGTTCAAGCCCTGAAAACCCGATTCTCAGAGGCATAAACAATTCCTTCCCCTTGAATGATGGGAATTCGGCTTTCAACAATTCCATTGCGGTTTTCCATTTTTCGTTCCAATCTATTGCTGTGGTTTCACTCAAAATAGTAACAAAGCGTTTGAAAAACGCCTTTTGTTCTTCCGTTAGGTTTTGCAGGTAGAAATCTTTTTCTTGAGCAACACCCCACCAAGCCTTGATATCATCAAGTTTTTCAATATTGCATTTGAAGTCATCGAAGAATTCAGGCGGAATATTTTCAAAATGATGGCTGACCTCGTTAAAGGAATACGAAGCAAGGCATTTTAGGTTGAAATTTTCAAGAACGGTTGGGTCAAATGTAACTTCGGATCTTGAAAAGCTCTCGATGTCAAACCCTGCAATAATTTCTTCCACAGGAAGGATTTCATCGCTAAATGTCGATTTCCCAATTGATGCAAGGAAGTTTATTATCGCTTTTTTTTCAAAACCTTGTGCCGCAAGTTCGCGAATGCCAAATCCTCCGACTCTTTTTGAAATTTTACCAGTCTTTGCTTGAAAAAGCGGTAAATGAAGGAAATTTATTGTTTTTTGCGTCCCATTTGCATCGTTCAATGCTTCAAACATTTGTTTTTGCACTGCGGTGTTTGTAATGTGGTCTGCTCCACGAATTATGTGCGAAATATCCATTAGGTAGTCATCAACAATTGAGCAGAATGAATACATAAATGAGCCATCAGTTCGCGTGATTATTGGATCGGTGATATCCCTGCCTTGAAATGATATTTTTCCCTGAACTCCGTCCTCCCAAGTTGTTTCTTCATGTTTGATAAAAAACCGATAATAAGGAATTCTTCCTTCTGAAATAAATTTTTCGCGTTCTTGCTGGGTCAATTTCAATGCCGTGCGGTCGTATATCAATGGCAGGTTGCGTGAAGTTTGCACTTTCTTTTTGAGTTCAAGCTCCTCCTTTGTTTCAAAACATTCGTAGACTCTGCCAATTTTAAGCAAAACATTCAACGCTTCTTTGTAAAAATCCGTTCTTTTTGATTGGTAAATCGGCTCTGCATCAAATTCAATTCCAAGCCAAGCAAGATCCTCCAGCATTGATTCCTTGAAATCCTCCTTTGAGCGAACGATGTCTGTGTCATCAAAACGCATGGCATAAAACGCATTATGCTTTTTTGCAAATAGGTAATTCACAAGAGCAACCCTTGCATTTCCAATGTGAAGCATTCCAGTTGGGCTTGGCGGAAAACGAACTTTCATAAAAATATTTATAAAACAACTTATTACAAAATCAAAAACACTTATTGGGAATAATCAAGCATTATCTACTTTTACCACTATTATATATTTGAAATAGAAAAAAAATTATAAAAACTTCTTGACTTTATAAAAACAACATATTTATATATTTCAAATAAATTAATTTTTTTAAGATTTTATGTCTCAAAATAAAAAACTAAGAGTTGCAATGCAACTTGTACTAGCCGTTTCCGCAACTGGTGCTGCCACAATTCTGCACAATGCTCCAGCAGGTGCTGTTGCATATGCTCCTTCAGATTTTGTTACAGCTGACGCTACCACAACGCAAGGAACAGCAGGTGCTAGTGGATCAAACCTTGGTAAAAACATTGTTGGAACTGCAAAAGCGGAAATTCTGTCACAAATCACCCAAGCAAAAATTACAGAGTTAAACTTTGGTAAAGTCGTTCCAAGTGCAATTGCAGGAACAATTGTGGTTGCTGCTGATGGTACAGTTACAAACACAGACGGTGCAAGATATATTCCAACCTCTGGTGCAACAAATGCAACTCTTTCGTTCAGCGGAGATCAAGATCAAAACATTTCAATTACCGCTGCCGCTACTGCAACAATTTCAAGCGGAAGCAACAACATGACCGTGACATTCAACTACCCAACATTGCCAAATAAAATTGGTGCAAGTGGTCTAGTTTCAATGCCTTACGGTGCAACATTGGCTGTTGGTGCTGGTCAAGCTGCTGGTATTTACACAGGAACATATGACATTTTTGTTACATATCTTGCTTAGTATTTAGCAAATTCCCTTTCTACCACATTCAAACTGCTTTTGAGTGTGGTAGGCTTTCAACGATTCAATTATCCTTCTTTTATGTTTTCAAGGTGGTCTTTTGCTTTTCTTTCAATAATATTATGCGAAATATCCGCATTTGCAAACCTTTCGTTAACACCACAAAGAATAGAGCTCAATAATTCAAACAGAATGCAATCCGTTCTTTTGATTAATGAGACAAAAGAAGTTGTAACATATCGCCTTGGTTTTAGGTATCAATCAATGGATGCCAACGGCGCACTTCAGGATATCACCCCCGAAGAGGAAAAGCTTATGCAACCAATTGAACAAATGGTAATGTTTTCCCCAAAGCAAGTAACTCTTCAGCCAAACAAAACACAAACTGTTAAATTTACATTCAGAAACATTGCAACGGCGACTCTTGATGAATACAATTCATTTATTGTGTTTCAGGAAGTGGATAACAGCCCAAAAATTCCACAACTTTCAGACCAACCCGCAGAAGGTGAGGTTGCAATTAAAGTTAAACCTTTGTTTAAAATTTCCATTCCAATTTTTGTTTCAAATGCTAATAATTCAACACAAAACACAGCAGAAATTGCGAATCTTAAAATTGACAAAGATTTAAATGTTTTAACGTTTGATGTCAACAACACAGGAAAGTATTCACTCACTGGAAGGGTTGTTGCTAAATTTTTCAAAGGCAAAAAACTTCTTGGAGAATTTGAGCAAAAGGGTATTACAATGTTTAATCCATTAAAAACCCGAAAAATCCTTTTGCAATATGATGAACTCAAGTTTCAGGATTCACAAGCAACAACTGTCGAAGTTTCATATCTTCCACCGGTTGGGAAAAAGGAATATGCTATTGGTCAAGCAAAACTTGAATTATAAAAAATAGTAACAAAAAAATTAATGGAGGAATGTTTTTGTGGAGGAAGGTTGGCGGCATTCAAACACTACAATTATTCAATATTTACTGCTGTGTAATTGCAACCGTCCTCACACTCACTCCATTCGAAGCTTTTTCGGATGAGCTACCTCCGGAAAATCCAATGACACAGGCGGTGGAATCAAGTGTGAATCCTACGCCGGAAATGCAAACCATCAGCGTTGAATCCAATACGGCAAAGACTCCTCCAGCCAGTGATTCACAAAAAAAACTTCCATACACACCACAAACAGTTGATTCCTCACAATACGAACCATATTTAACAACACTGAACCTTGGTGAGACAAGCCTTTCTGAGAACTTCATCATTTATGGAAGCTTGATTCAAAAAGAAAAATACTACATACCATTCACAGCATTCGCTCAAATAATGCAAATTCCTTTGGAACAAAAAGGCGATTTACTGGTTGGCTGGTTTTTAAAAGAAGATAACATTATTGAAATTAATACAAAAACGGGAATTGCAAAAATTGGAAACCAAACATATCAATTCACGGCAAATGATGCAATAATGCTTTTCACGGATATCCTGATTTCAATGGAAATGATGGACACAATATTCCCTATGGATGAAAAATTCGATCTTTCGCAGCAAGTGCTTAATGTTACAACCAAAACTCCATTTCCAATTGAGCAAGCAATTTCAAGAGCAGAAATTCTTGGCAAGCTTGATAAAAACAATAGTCCCGAAGCTGAGGAGCTTCGAAAGGCAAAAATGGAAGTTCAGGAATATAAAATGTTTTCAATGCCAAACATTGATATGACATATCGAAATGTTGTCAATATGCAAAACTTAAAAATGCAGCAGGCTCTATCATTTTCTTCGGTGAATCATCTTCTGAAATCATCGTTTAATACAACAGGAACTGTTACCGATGCGGGATTGAACAGCATGAGGATGTCATTTCGAAAAAACGATTCCGTTACACATCCATTTGAGCACTACCTCATGCCAAAGCAATATTGGGTTGGTGATATAACATCGGCTTCGGCAAACCTTGTTTCAAGGGCGGGAACGGGTATTGGTGCTTCCATTTCAAACATTCCGCCCGGCTGGAAAATTGACTTCAACAATTTGCAAATCACAGGCTATGCAATTCCAAATTGGTCGGTGGAGATCTACCTGAATAACAACCTTTTAAGCTTTGCAACGGTTGATTCCACCGGGCTTTATATATTTGAGGATATCCCATTAAATGTGGGAACAAACGCCGTGAAGTTGATATTCTATGGACCGTTTGGTCAAACAAGGGAGGTTACTCAGAAGGTGAATCTTTCGTCGTCACTTTTACAAAAGGGGAAATTTGTGTACGATTTAAGCGTTTTGAAAGAAAAAATGACTATCATTCAAACGCCGTCCTCTGAATCACAAAAAACCGATGCAACAACAGGCAGTGAGAGATATTTTGGAAGTGTGAGATATGGAATTGGAGGAAAAACATCGCTTTCACTTGGAATGACATCGTATATGAAGAACTTTAATTCCATGCAATTAAACCCTGAGAGGCAAAACTATATTTCGTCATCGCTTATTACAAGCATGTTTGGCGTGATTGTGAATACGGATCTTGCATATCACACAAATTCGAACGAAGGGGCAGCAAAATTGAGTTTCAATACGCCGATTTTCAAAGAATCAAATTTGTTTGTTACAACGCAAATGTTTACAAAAAAATTCCTGAGTGAATCACGAATGCAAAATGGCAATGATGCACAACAATCTTCAACTGAATTTAGGATAAAAAACAGCACAAAATTATTTGGGAAGTTCGTTGCCGGAACATATTCATTGATAATTAGCACACTGAATTCAGGCAATATCAACAAGGAGGCGAGTGCTCAACACTCTGTTGTGCCAATGAAGAATGTTTCAATTGCAAATACATTAAACGCGATAATGTACGCAAATGGAACCAATATTTCTTTGGGGAGTATGAATGTTACATTTAAAACCGATGCCGGAATAGTTATTCGTGGAACCGTGAATTATATTCCATTGTTTTCAGACAAATTCTTCAGTGCATCTTCTTTGGCGGGGAACTATAATTGGGGATTGTTTGGTGTGACGAGTGCGTATAATATGAACTTGATTAACAAAACAGGAACTTATATGGTTGGTTTGAATGTTAATAGCAAGTATCTGACAACAAGTTTGCAATTTGGTACACAGAATTCTTCGGCAATCAATCTGAACCTAAACTTTAACAGGGGCTTGGCATTTAATGGAATTAAGCCGTCAATTGCATCTTCCGGTGCGGCAACGGGTGGAATGATTGAAGTGAGTGCGTTTATGGATACAAACAATAATGGCGAGTGGGATTTTGACGAAAAGCCGGCAAAGAATGTTGCTGCAAAAGTGAGCGGAAGCGTTTCAAAGAAAATGACTGATGAAAGTGGAAAAATGTTGCTTGTTGGGTTGCCGGCAGAAGTTGCGATTCTATTTGATGGTGACGCAACAATGATGGAGGAAATGTCAATTAAGGTTTCGCAAAGTGTTAAGCGTAAAATTATTTTAAAGGCTGGTGCTCCGCATAAGGTTCTCATTCCAATTGTGAAAATTATTGATATCGAAGGAACGCTTGTTATGCAGATGGGAGAAGAAACACTGCCAATTGGCAATGCAAAAGTGCAATTGATTGATAGGGATAATCATGTTGTTGATACGGTGACTACTACTCAAGATGGCTATTATGTTTTTAGCGGAGCGGTTCAGGGGACATATAAAGTGCGAGCGGAAAAATCCGTTGTGGAAAAGTACAAGAATTATTTGCTGACCAAATGATGAATGGAGGCACTTGCAACCGACTTTTCAAAACGATCACAACCTTATGGTTTGGAATGCTTCTTGCGTTACTTGTTGGGTGTGAATCCGTTGAGCCAAGGATTATCAAGGTTGAGGATAGAATTAAGCCACCGTACAATTATGCTCTGTTGAAAGAGGTTGATGGTGATACAAGGTTTGATTACAAATGGAGTGATTACGATGATGGATATTTACGAATTGGCGATAAATATTTGCAAGCATACGAAAACGCGACGAAAAAAATGGAAGTAAGTGAGGATGAACGCATGTTTGATATTTATATGGCACAAAAAGATGAAATTGTAAAAAGATTCAAACAAAGTGGCGAAATTATTCCGGCAACAAGAGAAAAAAGAATTATTAATGCTTTCGCAAAGGCAATTTTAGATGAAAACGAA
>CAMAVG010000036.1 GCA_945861605.1 Rickettsia typhi | reverse complement strand
TATCAGTGATTGGGGTTAAGTCGTAACAAGGTAGCCGTAGGGGAATCTGTGGCTGGATTACATAATATACAACCGTAGATTTATCTACTAAACAACGCCACAATCTTAAGCCTCTAGCTCTTCTCACAAGTCTTTCTCTTTATGTAATTGTTTAAAAATGACAAAATTATTTGGCATATTAAATCTCACGCCTGATTCATTTTCGGACGGAAATTTATATTCAACGCACGAAAAAGCACTTTTTCACGCACGCGAACTCTCAAAAACCGTTTACGCAATTGATATTGGTCCGCAGTCGACTCGTCCAAACGCGGAAATTATAGGGTGGGAGCAGGAAATTCTTCGCATTGGCGACACCATTCGGAAAATCTCGGATTTTTCCAAAACAAGCATCGATTCCTTCCATTTTGAGACGCAAAAATTCGCGATAAACCAAGGTGTGAGTTACATAAACGATGTCACGGGGTTTCGCGATGAGCGGATTTTTCAACACGCATCGAACGATATTAAGTTCATTTTCATGCACAATTTGGGGGTTCCGCCCGTAAAAACCAATGTTTTGAACTTCGACGGGGACGAAATGATCGCGGAAATCAAGGCGTGGGGTTTGAAAAAGTTGCAACATTTTGAGGAATTGGGCGTGAAATCGGAGCGATTTATCTTCGATATTGGCATCGGTTTTGGGAAAAATGCGGAGCAATCCCTCTTTTTAATTGAAAATATTGAGCAATTTTCCGATTTTCCAACGCCAATAATGGTTGGGCATTCACGCAAATCTTTCATGGAGTTGATCAAAAAAAATGCCACGATTTATGAGCGCGATGCAATCACGCAAAACCTAACAAAAGCCATGTCGCAAAAGGGGATTGAGTACTTTAGAATCCACAAAATTTAGCAAATTTTTGCGTAATTGTTCGAACTTGTTCGCGGAAATACCACTTTTTAATCCACGGCTCGATGATATCAAACGCCTTGAATGATGGGGCGAGTTGTTGCACGATGTCCTCGACATAGAGGATCGTTTTATTGAGCAAAAGCAGGTGTTTTGGCACGAAAACATTGAATTTGTGCATGATTTTGAAAAGATCGTTCGCAAAATTTGACATATTAAAGTTCGTGGAGAAACTTTCCGCAATTTTCTGCATTTCAAGGCGATATTCGTAATTATAAAACACACTTTGTGGAATATATCCTGCTTCCAATTGGGTTTTCATGGCAAGGTTTGCATCGTTTTTGAGGAAGGCAAAAATCAAAGTTGCAACGGCTTTGCGGTCTTTTTCGCTAATTTTTGCAATGAGTCCAAAGTCGATCAATGAAATTGTTCCATCATTTTTGACCAAAATATTGCCGGAGTGCATGTCCGCGTGGAAAATTCCATTTTCGTAAACCTGTTTCAAATATGCCTCCAAAATGTTTTTCGCAACGGTGTTTTTATTGATTTTTGCCCCGCTGTGAATCAATTCTTTCAAGGAAATTCCTTCGCAGAATGAAAGCACGAGGCAGTTTTTATTCGAAAACTCACCAAAAACCCTTGGCAAATGCACCGCAGTTTCAAGAGCAAGACTCCTTTTCATATCACGCAGGTTTTTCGCCTCATTTTCAAGGTCGAGTTCCATCAAAATGCCTTCGTGAATACTTTCCAGAACCTCCACCAATTGCAATGCCGGCGAACAAAACCGGTTGATAACCCTTCCAATCAGTAAAATTATCGCAAAATCCCGTTCAATTTTTCGTTGAATTTGCGGTTTTACGATTTTCAAAACGACATCATGACCATTCAACTTTGCACGGTAAACTTGTGCGATTGAGGCGGAGGCTATCGGTTTTTTGCAAATTTCGAAATCCAATTGAGCAAGCAAATTTGGGTTAATTTCCTGCAAATGCTTGGTGACATCAAGGTTTATCGGGGGCAGTTGATCTTGCAAATAGGCAAGGGTTTTCAGGGTTGATTTCTCAAAAAGGAACGATTTCAACGCCAACGATTGCCCAAGTTTGATGAAAATCCCCCCAAGTGATTCCAAAATGAAGGCAAGTCGCGTGTTGTACGATTTCAAAAGTAAATGCGGGAAAAACACCAAGTGAAATGGCAAAAATGCGGTTCGAGTTATTGGAAATCTGCCAAATGGCAGGCACAAAACAAGCTTCAGTGCTATCTCAAAGAACCTCAATATTTTCATAAAATTTCACCAATTTGCTCTTTGATAAAGAGGAGATCTTTGTACATATCGTATTTTTTCGAAGGGTTTCGAAGAAGGTACGACGGGTGGTATATCGCAAAAATTTTGCCGGTATACTTCAACGGTATTGATTCCAAAAAAACCTTATTTCGCAGGTTCGAAATGGTTTCCTCTGTTTGTAAAACATTTTGAGCAGCAACCGAACCGACGCAGATTATCACAGTTGGATTGATTATTTCAACAATTTTTGCGAGGTACGGCCTGCAAATATCCATTTCCTCATCCGTTGGTTTGCGATTTCCCGGTGGACGCCAAAAAATGTTGTTGGTTATGTAGAAGTTTTTCTCTCGCTCCAGTGAAATCGACTTGAACGCGTTCATTAAAAGTTCGCCGGATCTTCCAATAAATGGCACGCCGGCGATGTCCTCTTCTTGACCGGGAGCCTCGCCGATTATCAAGATTTTCGCGTTGGGGTTGCCGTCTCCAAAAACGGTTTTCGTTGCGTATGTTTTCAATTCGCAATTGCACGATTTCTCCAATTCTGCTTTTAAATCATCAAGATTCGTGAAAGATTCAAGGTTCACATTTGGGACGGAATTTTGGATTGTGGAGGCAACTTTTTTTGGAATTTTTGCAATTGGGGCTTCCTGTGGTGGTTTTTTTGCCATTGGTTGTGATATTTGTTGCGGTTGGGGTTGCGTTTTGGGCGATTGTTGTATTTCTGGGAGTGATGGTATTGCTTCCATTTCAATTTTTGCGGGAATTCTTGCAAATGTTTGGAATTCACCAATATCCGCAAGCGTTTTTGCGTAATATTTCACAACGGTTTCAAGTTTTTGCATTAAAAGAGACCTTTCCATCGTTCAATTTCGTAGTTTTTTGAAAATATGTATAATTTTTGGTGGGTTGTCAAGGAATTTTCTTGAATTCTTAAAAAAATAGTATTACAAAATGGAAAAATAATTCCTACAAAATGTTAGAAAAGCATGGTTTGTGTATTTTCGTTGAAAACGAATTTGGTGTAATTCAAAGGCTCACCAACCTTTTTTCAGCACGAGGCATGAGCATTGAAACCATTCACACCACAACGGTCGATTCCAAGCAAAACATTTCGCAAGTCAGCATTTCCCTTTATGAAAGCGAAAAAAACATTGAACTTGTGCAAAAACTTTTGATGCGAATCCTCATCGTGCACGAAGTTCTTCACATTCAAATGAAGGAGGGCGTTGCGTATTTCTCCCAAATTTTTCACACAAATGAAAGCTTTGCAAACACGGATCTCTCACTTTTCACATGTGAAGAAAACCCTGAAATCCATTGTATTACAGGCGAAGAAAAAACCGTGACGGAATTTTGCAATGCGAACAAAAACCTCAAATTCGTGAAAAATTTCCAAGTGTTTTAAGAAATTCACACGATGAAATTCCTCGAATTCCTTCCTTTTCTACCGGTTGACGGAACTTTTGAATATCAAACGCAACTTGATGTCTCAATCGGCGATGTTATTGCCTGCCGTTTTGGTGGTTTTGATTGCATTGGCGTCGTTTTGGATTCCTACACGCAAAAAAAAACCGAATTCAAGCTTGCATCGGCATCACGCATTGTTTTCCCAAAAATTTTCAACGAGGAAGCAATTAATTTCGCAAAACAACTTTCCAAATACTACGGGTATTCCACCGCTGCGTTTTTAAAACTCTCATTCCCGTTTTCCATTAAGGATTCCTTCGAAGTCACAAAATCGTTCGTTTTTCTAAACGATGGCGTTGACTTGAATTCGAGCAAATCCCTTAAATGGGCAGAAATTTACAATACTCTCAAGCACGCGGGAGAAGTCGAAGAATCCGTCTTCAAAGGTCTTTCATACTTCAAAACCAAGGGGTTGATATCAACAAAAACAGTTGAAGTGAAGCAATCAACGCAGAATTTTCAAATCGATGGAATTACAAAAGCTGTTTTACCGCAGCTCTCCCCCGAACAAAAACAAGTCTGCGATGGCATTACAACCAACCAATTCGCCGCAAGTTTGGTTCACGGCAGAACCGGTTCCGGCAAAACGGAGGTCTATTTGCACTTAATTCAGCAACTGATTTTGGAAAATCGCGAAGGACAAGTCGTCGTTTTACTTCCGGAAATTGGTCTTGTGAAGGTCATTTCCCAGAGAATTGAGGAGAGGTTTGGCATTAAAGTTGCGGTTTGGCACTCGGGAATTTCCGATGCTCTTCGCAAAGAACGCTTTCTGCAAGTGCAAAACGGTGTTTGTAGTGTAATTGTTGGAACAAGGTCTGCACTCTTCCTGCCATACAAAAACCTGAAAATGATTATCCTTGACGAAGAACACGATGGCTCTTTCAAACAGGACGAAACCCCTGTTTATAACGCACGCGATGCTGCGGTTTTACTCGCGAAAAATAAAAATATTCCAATCGTGTTGTTTTCGGCAACGCCATCTGTTGAATCATTTCATAACGCAAAAATTGGAAAATATTCACTTTTCAACCTTCACGCACGGTTTAACGATGTTCTTATGCCGGAAGTTCGCGTTGTGAACGAGAAATCAAAAAAATTTCTGTCGGATACCCTCAAAAATGAAATAATTGATTACTTTCATTCGGGGAAGCAGGTTTTGATTTTCATAAATCGAAGGGGATTTTCCCCAATAAATGAATGTTCTTCTTGCAAAGCGGTGTTTAAATGCGATTCCTGCGACTCCCTTTTGACATATCACAAAAAGAAAGGCGAACTCATTTGCCATAAATGTTCTTATTCTTGGCAAGTGCGAATGGGTTGCCCTTCTTGTTCTTGCGAGGATTTGGCGATTTCATCTTCAGGTGCTGGTGTTGAGGCAATTTACGAGGAAGTCGTTGAGTTTCTTGGTGAAAAAAACAAAAAATTCGTTGGAATTTTCAGCTCGGACGAACAGAATTCGGAAAAAAAACTTTCAAATTTCATCGAACGGGTTTCAAGCAACGATGTTCGCGTCATAATTGGCACGCAGATTGCCTCCAAAGGTTACGATTTTGCGAATCTCAAACTTGTTTGCATTGTGGATTTAATCCTGAAAAATGACGAAATCGATTTCAAAGCCGAGGAAAAGCTTATGCAACTTTTGGTGCAGGTTTCAGGGCGAGGCGGAAGAAAAGGCGAGCAGGGGCTTGTTTTAGTCCAAACAAAACGGAACGAAAGCGACATTTTACGGTTGATGTCACTTGATCAAAACCCCTTTTACGAAAACGAAATATCCACGCGAAAGGAAAATTTCTTCCCGCCATTTTCAAGGTTCATAACCGTGACCTTTTCCGCAAAAAATGAGCAGGCACTCATAATGGAATCTTCAAAATTGACAGATTTAATCCGCAGGAGGGTGACATGCACGATTCTTGGTCCCGCACCTGCACCAATTGCGTTTATTCGAAATGTGTTTCGCTATCGTGTTTTGATAATCTGCAAACGAAGCGATTCCGATGTTCCAAAAAAAATGAGCGAAATCCTCAAAAACGCAAAATGTCGCACGAAGATTGATGTTGATGCTGTGAGTTTTTACTAATGTCCCAAAACAAAAAAGTTTGAAATCCTGCCGGCTTCTTCCGCTTTCATTTGGAATTTTGTTTTTACCCACCAAGTTGGTTCGTTTAAATAATCGTTTTCATTTTGCCAGATCAAATGCCTTTGGTTTTGAAAAACTTCAATAATCCATTCTTGATACGATGAATCGTCCGTTGCTATCCAAAGTTTTCCTTCGGGCTTAAGAACTCGCTTCATTTCTGCTAAAAATTCGTCCGTCAGAATTCTTCGCTTATGGTGTTTTTTCTTTGGCCAAGGGTCGGGGAATAATAAATAAACATTTTCCAGCCTGCCATTTGGAATTTCCTCCAGAAGAATTCTTGCGTCGTTTTTGTAAATACGAATGTTATCAATCGCATTTTCTTCAATTTTTGAGCAAATCGCAGAAACGCCGTCAATGAAGACTTCGCAGGCGATAAACTGCGTTTGCTGGTTATTTTTCGCTAAATGAGTCACAGTCTGCCCAAAACCGGAGCCAACCTCCAATGAAACTCCGCCATTAGTTTCAATTTCAGCAAAATGCGTGATTTCCCACTGTGGAAGCAAATTTGTTTTAAGATTGTCTAATTTCTCGCCCTTTACCCTTGAACGGTGTGCCGTAAATGATTTAATTCTTTCGTTAATTACTGTAGTTTCCATTTGTGAATTTTAACTGTTTTACCTATAACCCAACGCTTCCATAAGATGCGATTTTTGAATATCAACAGAATTCGTGATATCCGCAATTGTGCGTGAGATTTTCAAAATTTTGTGATACTGCCGAATTGAAAGGGAAAATCTTTCCATTGCATTGCGAATAATTTTCTCGCACTCTTCATTTAACTTGCAATGTTGTTCAATTTCAAAGTTCGTCATTTGTGAATTCGTCTTTTTAGTTCCAAATCGGTCTTCCTGCACTTTTCTTGATGTCAAAACCCTTTCGCGAACTTGCGATGATGTTTCCGCTTTTGCTTGGTTTTCAGCAAAAATGTTTGCCGTATTTGGGTTGACTGTTATGTGAATGTCGATTCTCTCCATTATAGGTCCCGAAATCTTCTTCGTGTATTCCTGTGAACAAATTGGTGCTTTATTGCATTCGCGTGTGGAATCTCCTAAATATCCGCATTTGCAAGGGTTCATTGCTGCTATTAGAATGAAATCCGCGGGGTAGGTTATGTGGTTTTCGACTCTGGAAATTGTAATTTCACGAGTCTCCATCGGTTGACGAAGTGCCTCCAAAACATTTGCCTGATATTCCGCAAATTCGTCCAAAAATAAAATTCCCTTATGAGCAAGCGTAATTTCCCCCGGTTTGGCTTTTTTCCCACCGCCAACAATTGAAGCAGTCGAAGCGGAATGGTGGGGCGCTCTATACGGAATTTGCTTTGTTAGGGTGAAATCCTTAATAGAGTTTGAAATTGAATGAATTGTTCCAATTTCAAGCATTTCTTCGAGTGAAAGCTCCGGCATTATTGTCACAATTCTTTTTGCAAGCATAGACTTCCCCGAACCCGGCATACCTTTCATCAAAACATTATGCCCACCCGATGCCGCAATTTCCAATGCTCGTTTTGCGTGTTCTTGCCCTTTGACTTCCGAAAAACACAATTTACTTTCCTGCCCATGGTAAATCTCAAGCGGTTGCGGGAATTCCGGCGTTGAGTACCCTTGAAGGATTGAAATAAGATTCGAAAGGCTTTTTGCCGGTATAATTTGCGATTTCTCATCAACGAAAAGTGCCTCACTTGCACAATCAAATGGGGTTATAAGCCCAAGTTCGTGCTTTTTTGCATAAATTGCCGTTGGTAAAATTCCACCAATTCTGTTAAGATTGCCATCAAGGGAAAGCTCCCCCAAAATAATTTTCCCGTCAATTGCTTCTTGTTGAATCAACCCAAGTGAAACCAAAATTCCAATCGCGATTGGAAGGTCATAATGTGAGCCATCTTTTACAACATCCGCAGGGGCAAGGTTGATCGTGATTCTGCTTTGCGGAAAGGCAAAACCTGATGATGCAATCGCCGAGCGAACGCGTTCCTTTGCCTCCGAAACAGATTTATTCGCAAGCCCGACAATCGAAAACATTGGAATTCCCTTGGTTATATGCACCTGAACCTCAATTTCCTTGACATCAAGCCCAACAAATGAAACAGTTTTAACCTTCGCAAACATTGTAATTGATAATTTGTACCATTTTTTTTCACAAAAGAAGAATAGTCAAGTTTTACTTTGAAAATATTCCTTGATTTTTCAAATTACCATTGTATTGGAGTGTTAATCGTTTTCACGAACGGGGGTGTAGCTCAGCTGGTTAGAGCGTCTGCCTGTCACGCAGAAGGCCGAGGGTTCAAGTCCCTTCACTCCCGCCATTTTTCAGAATTTCTCGCGTTAATTGGAATATTGTGAATAGTCTTTGAGTGATATCTCATTTAATAATTCATACGGTGAAGCTTGAATTTTAAATGGGTTGCATTGGTGTTTGTCAAGAATGTGAAATATTACTTCAACGCAAGTCCATCCTGCATTTGATGGTTTTTTAAGAATTGAAATACTTAACATTCTTAACTTCAAAATCTCTGTTTTACCTCTTTGAATCTTGCTATTTTTTATATAATCAATGCACTTTAAAAAATCATACCTTCGCCAAGAATAAACCCAATATTTTTTTTGCAATTTATCTTTGAATAAATCATAAATGCTTTTCATCGTTTCATCGGTGTTTTTTGTAATTGGATATATTTGAAAATCTTGTATACCATTTTCAGTAATATTTCTTACAATTCTTCCGCCTCTAAAGTAATCAAGTTCTGCAATTTTCCATTCTTTATCATAAAATAAAAAGCCAATATGGTTGCATACTTCCAATTCAGACTTAAGAATGCTCTTAATTTTCTGTGCATCATTACGCACTCCTTGACCAAAATATTCGTTCAGCCAACCTTTGCGTTTATGATTTTCAAAGAATACATATAAATAATTGTTATCAAGCGTTGCCATAGTCTTTGAGTGATATATTCTTGAATAAATGTGAATTTCGTTGCATTTTGGTGCGGATAGAGGGACTTGAACCCCCACGGTCTCCCGCCAGAACCTAAATCTGGTGCGTCTGCCAATTTCGCCATATCCGCTA
>CAMAVG010000035.1 GCA_945861605.1 Rickettsia typhi | reverse complement strand
CTCTTCCTCTTCAATTGTTTGATTCACGCGCACAAGCTCGACAAAACCATCGTTGTTTTCAAAATTTGAAATGTGTGGGTGCTCGTTATTGAGAAACGACAAATTGTTAATGACATCAAGAACGGGCTTTGTTGTTCGAAATGATTTTGTCAGAAAATCTTTTTCCAAAATGTGGGAATATTTTGTGTGGACTTCCTCCATAATTGTTGATTTCGACCCTTGGAAGGAATAAATTGTCTGTTTGGTATCGCCAACGATAAAAAGGGAAGAATCAACCATTCCAGATGCCACACTTTCTTCAATAAACGGAAAAAGAACGCTCCATTGTTGTTCATTGGTATCTTGTGCTTCATCAACTAAAATGTGTGAAAACTTGCTGCCAAATTTGAAAATTGCGAAATCTTTAAGTTCGTCATCTTGTAAAATTTGCAGTGCTTTGTGAATGAGATCGTTGAATGTGTATTTCCTGAGTTTGCGTTTGGTTTTTTCAATTTCGTCGATAACATCGCCTGCAATTTCATTGAGTGCATAGCACAATTCAAATGTTGAAATATCCTTCATGCTTTCTTGTTTTTCCTTAAGAAATTCCTTGTAAATTATGTAATCGCCATGTTTTTTTGTTGATTTCCCAGCAATTTGGCACAATTCTTCAAAATCATCGATTGAAGTTTCGTCAATTTCTTGTGTTTGATATTTCTTTTCAATTTCAAGAATCCGTGGCATTGCGTCATCAAGAACCTTTCCGCCCACCTCTTGTAACATTTGCGATGGAACATTTTGCAAAACATCCTGCATTAATTCCAGCTTTTGTAACATTGCTTGCGGTTTAAGTTCAAAAATTTCGCAGATTTGCTGAAGTCGTGCTTCTTTGTTGTAATTTAGTTTGTGGTATTCGTCCAAAAAAGCTTCGATTATTCCGCTAAATCCGCTTGGGGATAGTCTGAACTGTGAAATGAACCCCTTTGCTGTTTCGTTTTTTAAAAGAGAATCTTTAATTTCCGTTAGAAGTTCGAAATCGGAATCAACGATTGTGTAATCGTATGGCATTTGAAGTTCGTGCGTGAAAGTATCGATGATCTCCTTACAAAGTGAATGGAATGTTACAATTTTTGGCATGGATTTCAAATTCGGTATGCCATGTTGAACGCGATCCTGCATTTCGTCCCTTCCGGGATTCGTGAATGTTATGCACAAAATTGACGATGGCTGGAATCCCGCTTCAATAATTCCTTTAATATGCTGGACAATACTGTATGTTTTGCCGGAACCAGCGTTTGCGATAATCATCTTGCTTTTTATTTTCCGCGAAATTATTTGGTGCATGTGTAAATTACTATTATTTTAACAATGAATGAATTAGAACCATTTGAATTTACAAAACAAGAAGAAATTAGCATTGAAGAGTGCATTTGTGAAATATCTGAAGTCATTTGGGAATTTATTGCAAGCGGAATTAGCGGCGAAGTTGAAACACAAGTGACGATTCTCGACATAATATCCCAAATTCTTGGCGATGATCGCTCCAAACCGTTCCACTTTGCAATAACCGGCGTGAAGGAGGTTGATGGTAGAATCTTTTTGCAAACGAACGAAGGCTCAATTTCGCAAAATTCTGTTCAGTTTTTGGAAAATCTTTTACAAAAACAGATTGAATATTTTGAAGAAAATCTTCCACAAGCATTTGAACTTCGAACAAAGGCAAGGCAATTTTGCATTGGCGTTAATGAATCGGATGAAGCAGTTGTGAATTTAGGCAAGAAAATGCTTGACTAATTGCATCGGGTAATTTTATCAATTGAAATCTTTTTAAGAATTTTATGTCAATAAAACTTCCAATATACATGGACTACCAATCAACAACTCCCGTTGACCAACGCGTTGCAGACATAATCAACATTGAAATGCGTGAAGGTTTTGGAAATCCGCACTCGAAAAGTCACTCATTTGGGTGGACGGCAGAAGAAAAGATTGAAATCGCCCGTAAGCAAGTTGCTTCCGTTATAAACGCAGGCGAAAAAGAAATTGTTTTTACATCAGGGGCGACTGAATCCAACAACATTGCAATTCTTGGCATCGCAGAATTTTATGGCAACAAAGAGCGAAATCATATAATCACCCTTGAAACGGAACATAAATGCGTAATTAACGCCGTTCGTCATCTTTCAACAAAAGGTTTTGAAATTACATTTCTTCCCGTTCAACAAAATGGAATTGTGGATATCGAGCTCCTCAAAAAAACAATAACTCCAAAAACGCTACTTGTTTCAATAATGGGTGTGAATAATGAAATTGGCGTTGTTCAGCCACTTGAAGAAATTGGTAAAATTACTCGTGCAAATGGAGTCTTCTTCCACACCGACCTTGCCCAAGCCTTTGGGAAAATCGCTATTGATGTTGAAAAAATGAACATTGATATTGCATCGATTTCATCGCACAAAATTTACGGACCAAAAGGCGTTGGAGCCCTTTACCTTCGCAAAAAACCAAGGGTTCGTCTTGCACCATTATTCCAAGGTGGCGGTCAGGAGCGAGGTCTTCGCTCCGGAACTTTGCCAACTCCGATTGTTGTTGGGTTTGGTCTTGCTTCTGAAATCGCCAAAAACGAAATGGAGGCGGATAACTCTCGCATTGCGGGACTTGCTCAAAAAATGAAAAACGAAATTTTGACCATGGAGGAAGTCTACCTCAATGGCGACGAACACCAAAGAATCTCTGGAAACTTGAACATTTCGTTCGCGTTCATTGAAGGGGAATCGATGCTAATGTCAATTTCTGACCTTGCCGTTTCGTCTGGTTCGGCGTGCACATCTGCAAGTCTTGAGCCTTCCTATGTAATCCGCGCGCTTGGAGTCTCCGAAGAACTGGCACACACTTCAATTCGCTTTGGAATTGGAAAATTCACGACGGAGGAAGAGGTGGATTACGCAATCTCCCTTGTGAAAAGCAAAGTTGCCAACCTGCGTGAACTTTCGCCACTGTGGGAAATGCACCAAGAGGGCATTGATATTTCATCAATTAAGTGGGATGAGCATTAGTATGGTGGTAAATTGGAGCATTGTTGAAGCAATTGGCACTTGGTTCAGTGGAATAATTACCGCTGGAACCTTGCTGTTTATGTATGTGCAATATCGGAGTGATAAAAAGGAAAGGTTGAAAAAGGAGGAGTTGGATGGCGATTATGAAATGTTGCAATATATGATTTCTGCCACTGAGAAGAATAGCTCTGCATTTGGTAATACCAGCGATGAAGATATGGATGAAATATTGAACTCTCCAGAGCATTTGGAAGGATATATGAAAAACTTGGCCATAATGCAAAATGCTATCGAAGGTTTGCAACGGCAATGTGAAAATTTTAAAGTGAGGCATTTAACAAAAGGTATGATATTAGAAACGCAACTTCACTCTTCATTGACGCATCACATGGTTCATTTTTTTAAGGAATGTGCTTCGTCGCCGCACGACATGAATAAGCTTTTTAGAGCGTTACACGAAAAAAAATGACCTACCTTGACCACAACGCAACCACCCAAATTGCACCGGAGATTTTGCAGAAAATGAACGAAATTTATGGATTGGGTTTTTTGAACCCTTCTTCGGTGCATAAATCTGGGAAAATTGCGAAAAAACACCTTTTGGAGGCCAAAAATCGCATTTTGAAGGCGTTAAATTGCCAAAATCCCTCAAATTACGACATAATCTTCACATCATCGGGCACGGAAGCTAACAATTTGGCATTGAGTGGCAAAAAATTCCAACGCTCGCCTTTTGAACACGAATCCGTGCGAAATTTACCAAATGGCAGTGATTTTGGCAGTGAAATCGCTGAAAACTGCGAATTTTCGTCGATTATCTGGGCAAATAACATTACTGGCGTTGTAAATGATGTCGAAAACCTCAAAAAAACGAAATTCCTTCACACAGACGCCGTCCAATTCGCAGGAAAACGAAAAATCGACCTTTCAAGTGGCAAAATCGACGCAATTACAATTTCCGGACACAAAATTCACGCTCCGCATGGAATTGCCTGCTTGGTTTTTAGAAAATCCTATCCAATTTCGCCAATTGTGGTTGGAGGCTCTCAAAACGAAAGTCTTCACGCCGGAACTTATAATCTGCCGGCAATTGTTGCACTTTCACACGCGGTTGAAATGGTCAATTGCGAGGGGTATCTGGAAAAATATCAATCCCATGCACAAAAATTGAGGCAAAAACTGGAAGATTTCGTGCGTGAAAACGGCGGAATTGTGGTTGGTGAAGAATTCGACCGAATTTCAAACACATCGTGCATTGCTAAAATTGGAGTTCCAAGCACGGAACAATTGATGATTTTCGACCAAAACAACATTTGCGTTTCCGTTGGTTCGGCTTGCAGTGCGGGCGTTGTTTCGAAATCGCCAGCTTTGAAAGCAATGGGTTTGAGCGATGAAATTGTTGGCTCTGTTGTGCGTGTGAGCATTGGGCTTTCAAACACGGAAGGGGAGATCGATGAATTTTGCAGGGTTTGGAAGGGATTGTGATCTACCTCCTTTCCAATGAGCGAATACGGTGTTCGTGATCGTTAATTTTGCTTTCTGCTGAATCGTAGCGACGCTCCATGGCGTCAAATTTCCCATCAAGCTTAATAATCGCAATATTAAGATCTTTATATGCATTGTATGCGTTAAGAAATACGGTAATAACGCCAATTAGTATAAGTGGAATCGAAGGTAGTATGGTGTACTTAACAATCTTGTCCCAAGTCGTTTCCTTGTTTTGCGAAATTTGCATACCAAATTGAAGACTTGGTTGATTCTGTTGCGTCTGTATTTCTTTCATAACCTCCGCTACAACTTCTTGCGTTGTTGGTATGTGTTTGTTTTCTGACATAAAGTAATAAAAATTGACTCATAAAACCCCCAATTTTTACCTCTTTGGGTTGAGGTTAAGAACATTAAGACATATTATATTGAGTTTGTCAAGCAATTATTTTGCAGTCAATTGCTCAGAAACACGATCCAAGTTGAAGTTGCGACAACGCCAATCAGGGAAATTGGAAGGAAAACTTTCCAACCAAGACGCATCAACTGGTCGAATCTGTAACGAGGAAGTGCCGCTCTAACCCAAACGAAAAAGAACAAAACCGCAATAATTTTGATAACCATCCAGAAAAATGGAGGAATAAATTCAAGAGATTCACACGGAGCAAGCCACCCGCCAAGGAATAAAAGCGAAGTAAATGCGGACATCATTATCATGTTTGCGTACTCCCCAAGGAAAAACGCCGCAAAACCCATTGATGAATATTCGGTGTTGAATCCGGCGACAAGTTCGGCTTCGGCTTCGGGAAGGTCAAAGGGGTGACGATTGGTTTCGGCTAAAATTGAAATAAGGAATATCACAAAAAGTGGAAACAAAGGTAATGCTAACCAGTGATTTTTCTGTGCATTGACAATTTCGCCAATGTTTGCACTTCCGGAAAGCATCAAAACGCAGACGATTATCAGACCAAGAGAAACTTCGTATGAAATCATCTGACTTGCCGACCTTATTGCCCCGAAAAATGGATATTTAGAACCGGAAGCCCAACCTGCGATGATTATTCCATAAACTCCAAGCGAAGAAATTGCGAGGAGGTATAACACACCAAAGTTCAAATTCGCTAAAGCTCCGCCATCAAACATTGGAATAACGGCCCAAGCAAGGAGGGCTAGCAGAAATGTTATCATCGGGGCAAGAAGGAAGGTGTATTTATCTGCCTTATTTGGAATTACAATTTCTTTGAGCAAAAGTTTGAGACCGTCAAGAAGTGGTTGCAAAAGACCAAAAGGACCATTCACGGCAGGACCAGTCCGAAATTGCATAGCAGCAATGACCTTGCGCTCAAAAAGGGTTAAATAAGCAACGCAACCAAGCAACACACCAATTGTTACGCCAATTTGAAGAATGTTTTCCAGAATGAAGTTCAGCATTTTTCAGTTTAAATGTTTTTGTATCAATGAATAAACCATTTTTATATTTCAAGAACTTCTTTTTGGTTGTGGTGGTTGTTTTGCGTTATTGTTGAGAGAATAAGTCTCGCTCTTTTTCAAAACCAAAAACTTCTAATATATAATATTCACTCTTCCACTTGCCTTTTGTCATTCTTTTATCTGTTTTTCTTACAACCTTAAACACCGTTCTTGGTAAAATAGCAACTTCTTGATTTTGATATCGCTTTAAAAAATCCTCATCTTGAATTGCAACTTTGATTGTGCTTTCCCCGTCCTCAAATTCCCACTTACCACCATCATTAACAGTTTGTGTTAACAAAATAAGCCTATCTTCGTATGGCTTTCCTTCAATAAATCCTTGTTGTTGTGTGTCGTCGGTTTGGGTGTTTTCCGATGTGTATTCGAAGTCTCGTGGTTATATTAATTGCTCTTTCATTATCTTTTCTATCTTCAAATTTTTCAATAAAACTTACCTTACCGTCCAAACTGTTTGATATAATTGACATTCTTGAAAGTGAAGAGAACATTTTATCTTCGTTGAATTTGATTGGGGGTGAGAGTTCATTTATTTGCAAATCCGATTTTCTTTTTTCTATTTCTTCAATAATTGGGTTGATAATTTTAATCTTTCTCTCTTCCTTTGTTAGATTGTTTTGCAAACCTTCAATTGCTTTTATTTTGGCAAATTTTAAAATACCTGCAATAGTTGTTTTTACTGGGTTATTTGTAAATTTCTCTATCGCCTTGTCATCTACTTTTTGCAACTTATCCAAAAGCCACCATTTCACACTTCCGGTTTCAAAGTCTTCAACATAAGAAGCGACTGTATAAGTTTCGTCAATTCCATTGACGATTGAATGGTTAAAAGAATCTATTTCTTCGAGAAACGCATTCATTTTTCTTGAAAATTCAAGTGCCGTAATATTTTTTGGTGTATCAAATTTAATACAATACCAGTTACTTTTATCAATTTCACCCATACAACTACTTTTAATGTGATGTCATTTTCTATGTGATGATTTTTATATTTCAAGAACTTCTTTTCACGCCTTAATTACCAATGGCAAAACGGCTATCAAAATCCCCGTACAGGTTACCATAAAGCTGCCAAACCAGATTATCAAATCCTTCTTCACCATAGTAATATCATGCTTTAGTGCCATTATATCCTGCTTTGTTGCAAGTCCTTTTCCAACAGTGTTTGTATATTCAACCGCTGCTTCAACGAGGGTCTCCGCCTGTTCATGTGTGAAATGTTTCTTTTCTTCAAGAAATTTCATGAAGCGGTGGGTATCCAGTGTGATTTGCATATAAATTTTTCAATATAATAAATATATTACACGCAAAATCAATCTTGTCAAGCAAATTTAGTGCAATTCTCCCCCACTAATCATAAAAAAACTTGACTTATGCAGAAAATATTACACACAATTTATCCAATAAATTGTAAATTACAATGTGGATAAAAATTAAAAAATGGCTATCTGGCAACACCGCCAGTGGCATATATGCTTACACGCTAACAAAAATTGGTGATGCAATTTTGACGCCAAAAAATCCTGGAATTATGAATGCGGTTGGCTGGTATATTCTTGGCGTGGCATTATTTTTTATTTTTGCATTTCTGTTCAAAATATTGTTTCATACGAACAACGCACCAAAGTTGAAATTGGTGGAAAATAAAAAATTTATGAAGCAAACAATTGGGCTTGATGGCTACCGTTATAGGGATTGCACATTTGATAGCTGCACATTGGAATACTGCGGTGGTTATTTTGAAATACGAAGTACAATGAACAATTGTCAGGTGGCTTTTAACCACCCTATCGCCATAAAAGCATCGCAGTTGGTTTACGCACAGTTTCAGAGTGTAAAAAAACCGGAAGATATAGAAATGCTCGATACATATACAAGCATTAAACCAATATAGGTAATGCAACCTTTATGAATTCGGCAAAATACCAAAAAAATTAACAATTCATAAAAAAACTTGACAACAAACTTAATAACACTTTTTGAGTTCATACATAATATTTTTTCAAAAATGGGTTTAACTTGTGGAATTGTTGGCTTGCCAAACATCGGAAAATCAACGCTATTTAACGCGATTTCAAAATCGGATATCGCACAGTCCGCGAACTATCCTTTTTGCACAATTGAACCAAATTCCGCAAAAGTTGCATTGAACGATCCAATTCTTAAACAACTTGCCGTTGTTGCAAATTCGCAAAAACTTGTTCCAAATTACCTTGAAATCACAGATATCGCAGGGCTTGTGAAAGGTGCCTCAAAGGGGGAAGGTCTTGGCAATAAATTCCTTTCGCACATTCGTGAAGTTGATGCCATAATTCACCTTGTTCGTTGTTTTGAAGATTCCGATATTACCCATGTTGATGGCTCGGTTAATCCTGTTCGAGACATCGAAACAATTGAAGTGGAGCTTATCTTTTCTGATATCGAACAAGCGGAAAAGATGGTCGCAAAACATGAAAAAAAGGCAAAAGGTGGGGAAAAATCCGCAAAGGAAATCTGTGATGCAATGGAGCCAGCCCTTAAAGTTCTAAATTCCGGCAAAATGCTTAACACAATTCAAGATGCAGACCTGCTATCCACACTCAAAAAGCTGAATTTCATCACTTGTAAACCAAGTTTTTACGCATGCAATGTTAAAGAAGGCGATGCCTTGAACGGAAATAAATTCGTTGATATCGTTCGCGATTTTGCGGCGAAGAGTGACTCAAAATGTGTGCTTGTTTGTGCGAAGTTTGAAGCTGATATTGCGTCGATTGAATCCGATGAAGAAAGGCTTGAATTCTTGCAATCAATTGGAGTTGAGAAATCCGGCATTGATGCCATAACCGCCCTTGCGTTTGAAACTCTAAACTTGAGGACATTC
>CAMAVG010000034.1 GCA_945861605.1 Rickettsia typhi | reverse complement strand
AGCAAAGCAGGCTGGAATTCCAAACATTGCCGATGAACTATACAGATTTTTCATGCTCGATGGAGATCTTGACGGCTAGATTTCCTCCAACTTTTTAAGAATTTCCTGAATATTTGGCATATTGTTTGCGAGGTAATCTCTCGCGTTTGTGCCGATATCGGGAAATTTCTCGCCCAATAATATTTCTTCGATGTTTTCTCGAATCTCACTTGCATCGCACTGAATAATTGCATTTTGCATTTTCATTTCCGCGACGACCTCAACAAATGTTTCAACAAACTTCCCAGTTATGATTTTGCATCCAAAAGCGGCCGGCTCCATGATGTTATGCCCCTTCAAATGTGGTAAAATTGAACCGCCGTATATTGCAATCTCAGAAACGGAAAACACGCTGTCAAGCAAGCCAATTTCGTCAACAATGAGGCAGGTTGTCGCCTGAATTTTTTCCGAAAAAAGAGCGTTATTAATGCCATATTTGAGCAAAATCTTGGAAATATCACGCGCACGATTTGGATGCCTTGGGCAATATATTATGTCGAAGTGATGCTGAAAATCCATGATTTGCCTTATGATGATTTCGTCCTCGCCTTCGTGAGTGCTGACCACACATAACACTTTTTTTCTTGGAAATGTGGTGATTTTTTCATTCGCATTCAACGCGTTGGTTTTCAGATTCATCATTTTTAAGTTGCCGTGAAAATGCACATTTTGATGAAATTTTGAGAAAAAACCCAATTCCGAATACCCCTGAGGCAAAATTACCTTTGCGGATTTCAGAACGGATTGCAAAATATATGGAAAATATTCCCACCTTCTACGCGAAAAATTCGACATTCTGGCATTGAATAGGAAAATCTGCGTGCGAAAAATTCGTGCTACTGCGAAGAAATTTATCCAAATCTCGCTGTCTGCTATCACAACCTTTCGTGAACGATGTTTTATAAAAAAAAGCATTTGAAATGGGAGGAAGTCAATTGGAAGAAAGCAATGCTTGACATATTTCGCATCATATTTTCTTGCAATTTCTGCGGATTTTATTGTCGTTGTTGTAACCAATATGGCATGTTTTTTTTCAATATTGCGTTGAATTAGAAAATCAAGAGAGCGGAGTTCTCCAACTGAAGCCGCATGAAACCAGATATCAAATTGTTTTTTGCGATCAAAAAGTAAAAAACAGGATAATTTCTGAATCAACGAACGCACAGTTTCCTTTTTCCTCGTGAGGCGATATAGAAAAAAAGCCAACAAAAATGGCGTGATAGCGGTAAAAAAAATGTTATAAAGGAGAAATATGGCGAAATCTATGATACTTTCACGATATTTCTTCATTCATTTGACATCCTTAGATTTGACTATCAAGGCATTGAGCTGAGTTTGCGTGCATATTCCAAGTGAGACTGGATCCTTTGCAACAATTTCAGACATAAGGCGATATTTTCCCGTAACGATTGAATCAATCATTTGAGTAGTCGCACCAGTGATGGAGCGAATTTCTTTTGGTGTAATGCCAGCAATATTTTTGCTAAGCCATAAAATCGCAGATGGTTTGTTTTGACGCTTAGCAACGCTGACATAAGTTTTGTTTTTAACCTTTATTGTCAAGCCTTCGTCAAAACTATGTCCTTGTATTACAAGGGTTTTTTCAGGATTTTGTTCGCAAATGGAGATTTGCTCTTGCGTAATTTCGCCATCGAATATAGGACTTCTTTCGCGAAGTGTCGCGGACATAATGCCATCTGCGATTGACTTAATTTCCAATTCGTGCAATAGGCAAAAGTCTGCAATCTGCTTGAATGTCAGCGATGTGTTGTGTATTAGCCAAAGTGCTTTAGACTTTGGCGAAGTTACACTGCGTTTTACTATGCTTTTCATACTATGCGGAGTAATACTCAATTACAATATTTGGTTGCATTTCGCAAGGATATTTGACAGTTGAGGAATCAGGAAGTGCTACAACTTCAATTTTCATTGCCAAAGGATCGATTTTTAAGTATGAAGGTGCGACAGGAGTGTTTGCCTCAAGGTAAGATTTCACTTGGGTGTTTGCTCTTAATTTTTCAGAAAATGTTATGACGTCTCCAGCTTCAACTTTGTATGTGTGTGATTTCACTTTTCTGCCATTGACAAGAACATGTCCGTGACTGATAAGTTGTTTTCCAAAGAAAATTGTTGCAAACATTCCAGATGAAAACAAAACTGTCGAAAGCAATGTGTTCAATGTTTTTACAACCATTTCTGTTGAGTTATTACGAGATGCAATTGCCGAGCGAACAATGTTGGAGAATTGCTTTTCTGTTAATACATGGAAGAAACGCATTTTGTTTTTTTCTACAAGTTGTTTGCGGTAAGTTTTTGAGATCCTCATAACTTTTCCACCGTGCTGACCAGGGATATAAGGTTTTTTGTTGAAAGCATCGTTTGCTTTCCCCCATAAGTTAACACCATATTTCCTTGATATCTTTGACTTAGACTGCAGAATTCTTGACATGATTTCTTTTATAACAATAAATTTACGGATTAATTAACTTTCGTTTTTTGATTGTCAAGTTTTTTTTGGAAAAATTTATTTTTGTGTGTGAATTGCGAAATATCGCTTGCAAATTAATTTTTACAATTTTTATTATATGCAAAATAGATAATTGCCATTAAAAATGAATTTTCACGAGGCTTTACCACACATAATATTCTTCGCACCCCTGCTTGGCTCTTTGTTTGCGGGTGTTTTATTAATTCGCTCGAAGGCGATTTTCGCTGAATATATATCATCGTTTTTGATAATCTGCGCCGCGGTTTGTTCAGGAATCGTGTTTTATCAGTCAGCAAAATATGGAATATCTTACGATATCAAACTTTTTGACTGGATAACCCTTCAAAAATTTCAATCTACAATTGCGATTTCAATCGATTCCATCACAGCAATTATGCTTTTTGTTGTGACTCTAGTCTCAAGCGTCGTTCACATTTATTCAATCGGATACATGCACGAAGATCCTTACAGACAAAGGTTTTTTTCGTATTTATCCCTCTTCACATTCTTCATGATTATCCTCGTGACATCGCGGGATTTCCTTCAACTTTTCCTTGGATGGGAAGGCGTTGGATTATGTTCTTATTTACTAATCGGGTTTTGGTTTAAGAAAGAATCGGCGAATTTGGCTTCAATAAAAGCATTTATTGTGAACCGCGTTGCCGATGTATTCATGGCGTCTGGCGTATGTTTAATATACTACACATTTGGAACACTGAATTTTGCAGATATATTCCCACAAATTGCCGAGGGAATCTCAAGCACATACTACGCAGGCGAGACAACAAATATCGCAGGCTTTGAAATTCAAACACTCACTCTTGCTGGAATGCTACTTTTCCTTGGTGCAATGGGGAAATCCGCACAATTATTCTTCCATGTCTGGCTTCCCGATGCAATGGAGGGTCCTACTCCGGTTTCAGCGTTAATTCACGCAGCAACAATGGTTACAGCTGGCGTTTTCCTTATGTCAAAATGCTGGATATTCATCGAAAATTCGTTGTTTCTACAGCAGTTTATTACATACATCGGTGCCACAACGGCGATTTTTGCAGCAACAATTGCCCTTGTTCAGACTGATATAAAAAAAATTATCGCCTATTCAACTTGCAGTCAACTTGGATACATGTTCTTTGCAATTGGCGTTCTTGCTCCAACAGCTGGAATGTTTCACCTTGTCACGCACGCATTTTTCAAGGCACTCCTTTTTCTTGGAGCAGGCTCCGTCATTCACGCTTGTCATCACGAGCAAAACATCTTCAAAATGGGTGGACTTGCAAAAAAAATCCCGCTCACATTCTCAATGTTCATGATAGGCTCAATCGCAATCGCGGGAATTTATCCACTCGCAGGTTATTTCTCCAAGGATGCCATCCTCGAAGCAGCATTTGCCTCACATTCAAGCCACGGAAATTACGCTTTTGCCCTTGGAATTACCGCAGCATTTTTGACAAGTTTCTACTCGTGGAGGCTTATCGCACTTGTGTTTCACGGGAAATATCGCGGGGATTCACACCATCACCCACACGAATCGCCAATTTCGATGCTCATCCCACTCTTCGTTCTTGCAATTCCCTCGGTTCTTGCCGGTTATCTTGGTCATCGTTTTCACATTTTGGAAGCAAGTTTTTGGCGTGGAGCAATAAATACATCGCATGAAACGATTGAAAAAATGCACCACATTTCGCCATTTATCAAATACCTTCCGTCAATTCTTTCCGTGATAGCAATCGCCCTTGCATACATACTGTACATTAAATATCCGAAAAATATTCGCGAATTTAGCAGTAAAATCCTCCCGATTCGCACCCTCCTTCAAAAAAAATATTACTTTGACGAAGCATATCAAGCGATTTTTCTTCGCCCAATGTTAGTAGTCGCAAGGTTTTTTTCTGCTAAAATTGAAAAAATCGTTGATGCAATTCTACCACATGGATTCATTTCTTTTGTGAAAATTTGCTCGGATTCAGTCACGAAATTGCAGTCGGGAATTGTCTTTATGTATTTTATCATATTTTTTTCATTTATTTCATTGATTTTTCAATATTACAGTTTTATCAACAAAAAAGGTATAATATATTACACAATAATATGGCTGACAAATCTATTCAACTAAAGGTTATTAGCAAAAATGGCATTAAGTTTCACGGCGAAATATCGTCCATAACAATGCCATCAATTTCTGGAGAAATCACCCTTCTACCTGACCATATCCCACTGCTATCAGGTTTGAAAAATGGCACAATCAAAATGCTTGATTCCACAAAAGCCACTCACTCAATTCAGATTGTATCAGGCTTCATTCGCTTTATCAACAACGAATGCGTTATTACAATTGAGGAGCAATCCCTGCAAAAAGCTTCATAGTTTTCGCATAAAATGAAATATAACACGATTCAAGAACTTGACTTACAAGGCAAAACAGTCGCAATTCGCACCGATATCAATGTCCCAATCAAAGACGGAATTGTTCAGGACAGCACTCGCATCGTTGAATCATTCGAGACCATAAAATACGCAATTGAAAACGGCGCAAAACAGGTTGTAATCATTGCACATTTTGGCAGACCGAAAGGCAAAATTACGCCTGAAATGTCGCTCTCACACATCGCATATGAACTTGAAAATGTGTATGGTCAAAAAGTTGAAATCAAAATGCTTGAAACCATCAAAGAAAGTCAATCGCGAATTGTTGTGTTGGAAAATATAAGGTTCCTTGCAGGTGAGGAAAAAAACGACGCAGAACTGTCGCAATCACTTGCAAAAATTGCGGATTTTTACATAAACGACGCATTTGGTGCATCACACAGATCCCACGCCTCAATTTCAGGAATTGCAAGATACACAAAGGTCTACGCCGGACTTTTACTACAAAAAGAGATCACAACAATCGAGCAAATCATTGAAGGCACTCAAAAAGAAAAAATTTGTGCGATAATTGGCGGCTCAAAAGTCTCGACGAAAATCGACCTCATAAACAATTTGATCGAAAAAGCAAAATACATAATTCTTGGCGGCGGAATGGCAAACACTTTTCTGCACGCGCAAGGTTTTTGCGTCGGAAAATCACTTTTTGAGGCCGACTTCTCAAGCTCATGTCTTGAAATTTTGGAAAAAGCGAAGGCAGTCGGCACGCAAATCATCATTCCAAGCTTCGTCATAACAGCAAAGGAGTTCAAAAACAACGCGGAAATTGCCATAAAAAGCGTGAAAAATATTGAACATGACGACATAATAACCGATGTTTCGCTCGAGAATGAAGTTGAAAACATTGCGAAAAATGTTGAAAACATTCTTTGGAATGGACCACTTGGCGCATTTGAGATGAAAACATTTTCGTGCGGAACTGAATCCGTGGCGAGGATTGTCGCAAAATACACTGCAATTGGCAAAATTTCCTCAATAATTGGTGGCGGAGATGTCGTTTCCGCAATATCAAGCTTCGGTCTTAAGCAAGAAATGACATACATTTCCACTGGCGGCGGGGCATTTCTTGAGTTCCTCGAAGGCAAGGATTTACCAGGAATTTCTGTGTGTAGAAAATGAAAAATAACGAAGATTTCCTACGCGAATTGGTGCATAAATCTTGGCATCGAGGTTGCAAAGAAACCGATATTTTGCTTGGATATTTCGCACGCAATGACCTCAAAAAAATGACGAGCAAGTTCCTCGAAGTCTATTCGCAGTTCATTTATGAGCCAGACTGGGATATTTACGCTTGGCTTACGAACGAACAAAAATCGCCGGAAAAATACGCCGAAATTGTCTTAACGATTCAGGAATTTCACGCCGGTTTAACGCCAAATAGTTCGCAAAAATTTTGAGAACTCACCCTCACAACATCCTCAAGTTCCATTTTTCGTAAAATCGCGATTTTCTCCGCAACGAATTTGACAAATGCAGGCTGATTTTTCCTCCCACGCATTGGTTCTGGTGCTAAAAACGGGCTGTCAGTTTCAATAATCAACCTGTTTTCGGGCGTAATTAACAAGGATTCCACAATTTCTTTCGCATTTTTAAATGTAATAATCCCGCTGTACGAAATGTAGGAATCAATTTTCAACAATTTTTCGCAAAATTCCACTCCACCTGTGAAGCAATGGATTAGAATTTTCAGGTCTTTGCCAAATTGCTCGCGTGCTTTTGTGAGGATTTCCAGCGTCTCGTTTTCGGCGTTTCGTGTGTGAATAATGATTGGCATTTGAAGCTCCACTGCGGCAAAAATATGTTCCCAAAATTGGTGAATTTGTAAATCTTTGTGAGTTTCGTCGTGGTAAAAATCCAGTCCTGTTTCGCCAATTCCTATGACTTTTCCGTTGTTTTTCGCAATACCGACAAGGGTTTGTCTTGTGATGTGTGGCTCCTCGTGGACATTACAAGGGTGCGTTCCAACCGTGCAGTGGATATTTTTAAAACCATGGCACGAGGCAAGAAGTTCGTCAAAATTGCTTACATTTGTTGAAATATTGTTGATTAAACTCACCCCATTTGCAAACGCATTTTGAATGATTTCAAGCTGTTCGGACTTGTCAAAATACGAAATATGGGCGTGGCTGTCTATCAACATTTTTTCAAAATTCACTACGAAGCCAGCTCAACCTTGAATTTCCTTGAAGATTTCACGCTTTTGATGATCGCGTTCACGGCTTTTTTGTGAATTTTTTCGTTTGTGACATCCTTGAGGAGTGTGATTTTGGCATCCTTTGTGTTGGATAAAATGCCGGCAATGTCATAGTACGCCTTGTTTTTTTCAAAAAATGCACGAATAACATTCGTTTTTTCCTCAATTATTACCACTTTTTTCGCAACTTTTTTCGCAGGCTTTTTCGCAACTTTTTTCACCGATTTCTTAACGGACGAAGATTTTTTTACCTTATTGACTTCGGACTCAATTGCAGGTGAAACCTCAACTACAGGCTTGATAAACTGCACGAGTTCTGCAGTTTTTTGAACGGTTTTTTGAGTTTTAGGTTCGCTGATTTTACTTTTCCTTGATGAAGATTTTTTGCTTTCTGGGATAATTTTTACCGGTTCTTCGCGATGAAAATCCACATATTGGACAATTCCCCCTTGATTTTTTGACATACCTACTTTTAAAATTTAATAACAAACCTTATTTATATGAAAAATTATCTGTCAAGTGTTTTTATTAAAAAAAAATATTTTTTTCTAAGTTTTTTTCTATTTATAATATTCATCACATCATTTCTATTAGAAAAATTCCTCAATTTCCAACCTTGCGTTCTTTGTTCGGTTGAAAGGTGGGAGTATTTCGCACTCTCAATCTCACTTTTTTTCACGCCGTTTTTGCAAAAAAATAAAAAAATATTTTTAATCGCGGTCAATATCGCCATATCATTCGCAGGTTTTGCCACAGCAATTTACCATAAATTCGTGCAAAACGGCATTGCATCTTGTTCGTTTTTGAACACAAGTTCGCAAAAAACATTCGAAGATTTTCAATCAACAATTCAAAATTCAATCCCATGTAGTGTAAGAACATCGCTTTTTGGCGTTGAATTTGTGTGGCTCAATATTCTTGTTTTCTCCTTCGTTTTCCTCGCTTTACTTTCTTCAATTTTGTTTTTTTCAAAAAAAACTTGACATATAAAAACGCAACAATAAATTTTTCATATATTTATTAAAATAATTGCATGCTTAATGCAAAGTGGTTTTTACAAAACAAAGAATCCCTCATTTCTTCTTGGAGGAAGCGTAATTTTTCATTCGATTTCACAAATCTCGAAGAACTTGATGCCAAACGCCTTAAATTAATTGAACAATCTGAGCAAATCCAAGCACGCAGGAACTCCATCGCAAAGGAAATCGGTATTTTGAAGTCTCAAAAACAAGATGCAGAACATTTGATGGAAGAATCCAATCGCATAAAGGAAAATTTGCCGGAAATTCTACTTGAATTATCACATCTTGAAGAAAAAATTTCCGAAATTCTATCATTCGTACCAAACGCGCTGGAAGAAATCGTCCCAGAAGGGAACGACGAAAACGCCCATTTGGAAATCAAAAAATGGGGAAATCCACGCCAATTTTCTTTCACTCCAAAAGCACACAATGAACTTGGCGTTGCACTATCACAAATGGATTTTGAAACAGCAGCAACCGTTTCAGGCTCAAGGTTCGTTTATTTAAAAGGCGACATTGCAAAACTTGAACGCGCGTTAAAAAATTTCATGCTTGAACACAATTGTGAAGCTGGTTACGAGGAAGTCTCCCCGCCGTATTTGGTGAATCCGCAATCGTTTTTTGGAACTGGACAACTGCCCAAATTCGAAGGCGACTTCTTCAAAACAACGGATGGCAGATACCTCATTCCAACATCTGAAATCTCACTCACCAACATGGTTTCAGGCAAAATTCTTCAGGAATCCGACCTCCCAATTCGTATGACAGCCGCAACGCCTTGCTTTCGAAGCGAAGCTGGCTCCGCAGGAAAAGACACAACGGGAATGATCCGCCAACATCAATTTTTAAAAGTCGAACTCGTAACGATCGCAAGCGAAACGGACTCCAAAAACGAGCATGAAAAAATGCTTCAAACAGCAGAACAAATCCTTCAAAAGCTTGAATTGCCTTATCGCGTCGTGCTTTTGTGCGGTGGGGACATCGGTGCCACTGCTCAAAAAACTTACGATATCGAAGTCTGGGTGCCATCGCAGGAAAAATATCGCGAAATTTCATCAATTTCAAACACTGGCTCATTTCAAGCACGCAGAATGCAAGCACGATACAAAAAAGCCGGCGAAAAAGAAACCACATTTCTGCACACGCTCAATGGCTCAAGTTTGGCAGTTGGAAGAACAATCGTCGCGATTTTAGAAAACT
>CAMAVG010000033.1 GCA_945861605.1 Rickettsia typhi | reverse complement strand
GACGAAAACCTTGTTGAAAGCAGGAGAATCGAAGTTATTCAAGAAACGCAAGATGGCTTTTACATTGCAGGACTTGAAGACTCCATTCGCATAATAACAAAAAATCCATCATATGCAAGCGATGGCAAAACCTACGAACTCACTATTATCGAATAAATGAAAAATTTAAAAATTGGCGTAGTCTTTCAAGAAAACACCGCCGAAGCCAAAATTGCACAAGCAACAAAAAACGGCATTGTTGAGGCTATGAAAAATCTTAATTTGAACTTTGTCGCAATTCCTTTTACGAATAATTTTGTTGATGATATATCAGCCCACAAAATTGACATCATATTCAACGCAATGCACGGAAAATATGGCGAAGATGGCTATATTCAAACCATTTTAAATGCACTAAAAATTCCATATACCCATTCGGGAGTTGAAGCCTCGCAAATCGCAATGAATAAGGTTTTGACAAATCTTTACGCAAAATCGTGCGGAATTCCAGTGAATGAAAATGTTGTAATCCACAAAAACGATATCCTTTCCAAAAACTACTCAATTTCCAAAAAAAGCGTAATCAAGCCAATTACAGGCGGGTCTTCAGTTGCAACATTTGTGCTGGAGGAAACCGAATTTCTTACGGAATCACAGCTTGAGGAAGTGCAAAACTTCAAGGATTCCAACTTTTTTATGATCGAGGAATTTTTTGTCGGAAATGAAATTGCCGTTGGAATTTTGAACGATCGAATCATCGGAACTTGTAAAATTCTTCCCGCGGAAAAATTCTATTCATACAACGCGAAATATAACAGCAAGGCAACAATTTACGAAGCACCCGCACAAATTTCAGAAACAATGCGTGAAAAACTTCACAGTGATGCCATTAAAATTTACAACGCAATTGGTGCTTATGCAATTGCAAGAGTCGACTTCATCTGCACACAAAACGACTACCGCCTTCTTGAAATCAACACACATCCGGGAATGACTGCGACATCGTTAATTCCAAAAATTGCTGCTTGCGTTGGAATTTCTTACGATGAAATCGTCATAAATCTTATTCAAAAAGCAAAATTTGAAGAAATTTAAAGGCTAAACCGTTTTGAAATCAACAATTTCAACGCCAAAGCCTTCAATTGCAACGGGATTCTGCTTATTCCTTCCAATTACGGTGATTTTCTCAATCCCAAATGTTTTGACGATGCTAATCCCAATTCCGTATTGGCGAATCTCCCCACTGCAATTTTTTTGATCACTGTCAATCAAAACCAAAATCCCCGAATTCCCCTTCAAGAACTCCACACTTTGCTGCAATGAATTGGCGAAAATATCGGCAATATAACTCATCGCATGGAATTTCACATTCACGGGAAATGTTTTGTCGATCTCCCCGAATGTGATTGCATAATGCTTCGCATTGCTTATGGTATCGCGATATTCAACGATTTGCGAATTTTTAAAATACGAAAATGCCTCTTGCGAGGTTTTCTCCACAATGTTTTCCCGCTTTGAACGATACTCGATGAGATCTTTAATTAACCCGATTTTCAAATTATGCTTTTTTGCAAAAATTTTAATATCATCCATTCTTGCCATTTCTCCATCTTCGTTGATTATCTCACATATAACGGAAGATGGATGTAAGCCAGCTAAAATCGAAATATCAACGGAGGCTTCTGTGTGACCTGCTCGAACCAAAACCCCGCCGTCCTTTGCTATCAATGGGAAGACATGCCCAGGCGTGACTATGTCATCAACATTGCCGGAAATTGCCGTAAGAATCGTTTTTGAGCGATCTGAGGCTGAAATTCCGGTTGTCACTCCGTGTTTTGCCTCAATTGATGTCGTAAACGCAGTTTCGAACTTAGTGCCATTGGTTTTGGACATCAAATGCAAGCCCAACTCTTCCACTCTTTTCCTTTGCAATGCAAGGCAGACAAGCCCGCGAGCGTGGGTTATCATAAAATTAATTGCTTGAGGCGTTGCAAATTCCGCCGGAATAATAATATCCCCTTCATTTTCACGACCCTCATCATCCATCAAAATGAACGGTCTTCCATTTTTTGCTTCCTCAATAATTTCCTGAATCAACGATATCATTCGCTTTTTTTAAAGTTACTCATTACTTAGTAAAAGTCGGGAGAATTGTCAAGTGGGAAATATAATATAATGCAATATGAAAAATATAATATAATGCAATATGAAAATAATCCTTGATTTCTTATTTTTCATAGCTATGATATTATCACAACTGGCCGAGTAGCAAAGTGGTAATGCAAGGGCCTGCAAAGCCTTTACCAGCGGTTCGATTCCGCTCTCGGCCTCCAAAAAAAATGGTATAATTTTTCACTATACGAAAGCATAATTATGAAAATCAAAATCCCCTTTGCGATAATCCTCTCCGACCTCATCCTCCCATACATCGCACGGACCATCAAAACAATCGCGATAACCCTCCTCATAATTTTCCTTGGAATATTCACAACACTTTATTTGATAAACAGGCATAATCAAAAAAACGAAGCAATTCTTGGAAAATATCTCTCCGCCGTCAATGATGTCTCCGAAAACAACAACGCATTAGCATTAAAAAAATTTGAAGCAGTCTATAACTCATCCAATGGAATGCTTGAAGTTTTATCCCTCATTCAAATAATTGATATCACGATTCACGAGAAGCAATATAGCATACTGCCAAAACTTTTAAAGGAAACTCTCTCACTAAATGTTGACGCCACACAATCACTGATTATCTACTCCAAAGCATTGACGATTATTGACATCATAAAAGAAAAAAATGTTTTATCACCCGAAAGGCAAACACAACTTACGCTTGACCTCGCAAATAAAATAAAAAAACTCAAGGTCTCAAAGAAGCTGACTCCAAATAAAAATATTCTTTTAATTGGACTTGGTCACCACATCGCACAAACAGCACCAGAAGTACAAAATGAACTTTCCGCAGCAATCGAATTAATTCAGTAAATAAATGCAAGTTATTAACATAAACAATAACTTCATTCAAACTTGCGCAAAGCATATTTTTCAAAATGAAAAAAAATGTATAATAATCGTGCCGGAGAAAATCTGCATATCACCACTCAAAACCGCACTCGCACTTGAAATCCAAACGGGAATAATTCCGGAAATAGTCTCGATTGAGGGTCTTACCCATGAGAACCTAGCCTTTGCCTCTCGAAATGTTATCTTCGCAAAAGTTTTCGAACTAACATCAAAGCACATCGCAAACGAACAGGACGCATCAACATTCACAAGAGCAATAATCGGCGAACTTCCAAACCTGAACTCATTCAAAATCACATCGCAGAAAATTCTTGATGAAATTCCCGCAACAATTGCAATGCAAAAGGAAATTAATCTGAATTTGTTCGTAAAAGTTTGGACTGAACTCAACTCTTGGCTTTCTCAAAATCAAATTATTCCATACTACCAATCCCAAGCCATTGCACTCGATGAAATTTTAAAAAAATGCCAAATTGAACACATTCAACTTTATACGATTTACGATTTTGGCAGATCCCAAACACTTCAAAATTTCATCAAATCACTCAAGAACTCCGACATTCAAGCAACGATTTTTACTCAAAACTATAAGCAATCCGAAACAAACTTCCAAGCACTCAATGGCATTGAAATCACAAATATTGAAAATCAAATCGCAGGCACGCACAAAAAAATTCATATAACTTCCAATGTAAGCGAGGAACACACAATAGCAAATATCATCCGTGAAGAGTTTACTCAACGCAATTCCGGTCTGGAATTCACGCAACAAATTGGAATTATCTGCGAAGACGAAACTCTGAGTAGGAAAATTTCTTTGGAACTCGAATGCTCTCAAATATCACATCAACATAACATTGCAACGCCAATTGAAAGCAATTCTTTAATCAAAGCGTTTCTTGCAATTTTCGAACGAAAACCAGAAAAACTTCTTCCAATTTTAAAAATTCCAAACGGCGAAAAAAAACAGATCCTCTCTTCGATAATCAACCACGAACACAGCAATAATACGCTATGGAATGAATTTCTTGCGTTGTTTCCTAGGAAATCCCAAATTAACAAGGAAACAATAACCGCAGTTTTTTCATTTATTGAAAAAAATAAAAATAAAATTCACACAAACAAAACAACAACTCCAACATTTCTGCAATTTAAGCACTTCTGCATGGGGGAGATCAACACTTTTGAAGGAGCAACAATTGAAAAAAGCATCATTCTTCACATCGCCAATTCATGGAAAATTTGGGAAGAAAAAACACCTTCAAATATCAAAATCTGCAATTTACGCAGCGTATTATTTCAAAAATTCGATACCATAATCCTCACTTCCGCCTTTAAAACTCAACCAACCGGCAATGTGATATTCTCCTGCGGAATGCGTTCATATTACGGCTTTGAAATGCCGGAAATCACGGGGAATATTCTGGAGACGATCTCAACAAATACAATAATCACCGCCGAACACTCACCATTTCCGGAAATACAAACAGCAAAAAGAGTGCTAGACATTCAACGCAATTCTGGGGGGAAAATCAACAACAATGCCCAGCTTTGCATTGCAAAACCACAAATACCACGCACACTTTCCGCGACTCAAATCGAACAATTGTTTGAAAATCCGCTGGCTTTCTATTATCAATACATCAAAGGTCTGCGAGAAATACAATATACATCAAGCATTTCAATGGAAGTTGGAAATTTCGTGCATTCTATTCTTGAATTCGCAACGAAGGAGATTATCGCAAACGGGCAAATTAACTTTACTCAATACACAAAAGATTACTTCCAGAAGAAATCAGGCGGCAAATTCCAAAATCTTGAGGTCTTCTTCGTTAAAGCTATTGTGTGTGCTCTTGAAGACATTGCAAAAAATGCGGATACTCGAAACATTGCCGTTGAAACACGAGGCGTTCAGGTGCAACTCAATGTTCAAAATGAAATATTTAACATAACCGCAAAGCCGGATCGCACCGATTCCCTTTCGGATTCCATTATTATTTACGATTACAAAAGCGGTTCACAATCATCGTTCACCAAGAACTCAATCAAGAATCTTGAAAAAATTCAGCTTATAATCCCCGCAATGTTTTTGCTTGAATCCGATGGCAATTCCAAGAAGTTTTTCGGAAACTATACATTTCTTGAACACAGCGTGAAGAAAAATATTGCATTTGAAATTTCGCACGAATTGATTGATCAATTCAAAGAAAAGCTTTCCAAGGCAATTGAAATGTGGTTTTTTTCTGGGGAATATCTGCCAATTGGCAAGGATATGCGTTCATTTTACCACGCAAGCAGAAATTTTTAATTACTTCTTGATTTTTTCCACAAAAGTTTTTGGAATAAAATAAACATATTATGACACGATTCATTTTTATCACAGGCGGAGTCGTTTCCTCCCTTGGAAAGGGCATAACTACCGCTTCAATTGGTGCGATTTTAAAATCCATGGGCTATGCAGTCTTCATAAAGAAGCTTGATCCATACCTTAATATCGACCCCGGAACAATGAATCCCGTTGAACATGGCGAGGTTTTCGTCACAGAAGATGGCGGAGAATGCGACCTTGACCTTGGTCATTACGAACGCTTTACAGGAATTTTGACATCAAAAGAAAGCAATATTACATCGGGAAAAATCTATCAACAGCTAATTCAAAACGAAAGACAGGGTAAATATTTAGGCAAAACCGTCCAAACAATTCCACATGTCACAAATTTGATTTCAGACTTCATCACACATAATCCAAAAAAAGCGGATTTCATTATTTGCGAAGTTGGTGGAACGGTTGGCGATATCGAAGCCTTGCCTTTTTTCGAAACAATTCGGCAGATTCGTCAAAAACAAAAAAACAAAACGATGCTTGTGCATTTAACCTATGTTCCATATTTGGCACCATCAAAGGAAATTAAAACCAAGCCAACCCAGCATTCTGTGAAGGAGTTAATGTCGATTGGTCTTGCGCCTGATGCACTTTTATGCAGGTCGTCCGTTCATATTGGCAAGGAGAACCGCAGGAAAATCGCCCTTTTTTGCAATGTAAACGAGGATTCCGTGTTTGAAGGTCTTGATGTAAAATCGATTTACGAAATTCCACCGCTTTACCTTGAGCAAAACATGGATAAGGTGATCTTGGAGCATTTTGGAATTACCGAAGAAAAAAAACCAAACCTCAATCACTTCAAAGAATACACAACGATGTTGCAAAATGCAAAAAAAGAAAAAAATAAAATCACGATTGCCGTCATTGGAAAATATACCCACCACGCCGATGCCTACAAATCCATTTGCGAATCATTGGAGCATTCCTGCGTCTCATTTGGTAAATATCCCGAAATTATCTGGATAGATTCCGAAGATTTCGATTCAAGAACCCCAACAATTGACGACATCAAAGGTGCAAACTGTGCGGTGATTCCCGGCGGCTTTGGAATTCGTGGAATTGAGGGAAAAATCAAATGGGCGGAGTTTTTAAGAAAAAATAATGTTCCAACGCTTGGAATCTGCCTTGGAATGCAAGTGATGGTGACGGAATTTGCAAGAAATGAGCTAAAAATCGCAGGTGCTTGTTCGGCAGAATGGTCGGAAACTGTTCCACATGGAACACATGTTAAGCTTATCGATATAATTGAACAGTTTGAAAAAGATGGCAAAATTGAAAAACGCACACGAGAAACCGAACTCGGTGGCACGATGAGGCTTGGCTCGTACACCGCTGAAATCAGTGATAAAACCACACTTGCTTACAAAATTTACGGAAAGCAGTTTTCTGAAAGGCATCGCCACCGTTACGAAGTTGATGCCTCATGCAAGGAGCAATTCGAAGAAAAAGGAATGAGGTTTTCCGTTATTTCGCAGGATAACCTTCCGGAAATTGTTGAAATTCCATCGCACAAATTCTTCATTGGCGTGCAATTTCATCCGGAATTTCAATCGACTTTCTTCAAACAATCGCCAATATTCAAGGCGTTAATTGAAAGCGTTATATAGGATATTCATAAAAAGAACCAAGATGCGATTGAGTTAAATCATCGGAGGCGTAAACTCCCGCATTTTGGTTCAGACAATTCTGCGTCTCGATGAGGCTCACCGACATTGCGGGCTTTTCAAAATTCGGATTCACAACCTTTCCACACAAAAACACACCATTTGCAGATTGTGCGAAAATTCTAATTTTTTCCGATTTTTTCAGAATTTCAAATGCGTGCGAGTTACTGCCGTGAAATGCTAAAATATGAAATTCATCGCGTTCAACCTGTGCAAAAGCGGTTTGAGCCTCAACCATTGCGACATCCGATTGCATTGCGTAGTATTCATAAAGCGAATGTTTTGAAATTTCACAAGTTGCAATTAAATTGAGGCCTTGTTCAAGAAAATTTGAGGCGGCTATCACGCCACGCCAAGTGTGAAAAAAGAATTTATGGGAATATTGTGCTTGCTCTGAAAGTTTTAAGGCATTTGTTACGACATCAAACTCGCGGTCAGGTCTTATATGAAGTGTAAAATTTTGGGCATCGTGTGTTTGGGAGTCTTTCAAGATTTTTACCTGATGGACGACCTCCGAACGCTTTACAAAAAGCTCGATAATTTCTCGATCAATGGCGTTGATCTCAAGACGCAAATCCTTTAAGTCCTTCATAACTATTTGACACCATTCCAGTTTGATTTAAAATCGAAATTCCTGTAATCCTGAGCAAGAGAAACCGGAGTGTATACAACTTCGCCTTTTAGTGGATCGTAGCAAACCTCAACATTTCCTGTCAGTGGGAAATCTTTACGGAGTGGAAAGCCTTCAAATCCGTAGTCTGTTAAAATTCGTCGACCATCCTTACTTCCAGCAAAAACAATGCCATACATATCGTATGTTTCTCGCTCAAACCAACAAGCGCTTTCGTAAATGCCGTCCACTGTGTGAATTTTTTCCTCTTCATTGAGTTGAGCTATTACGCGAACTCTTTGATTTTTTGTGATAGATAGCATGTGGTAGACAACTTCAAACGGTTTTTCATTTGCGGGATAGTGCACGCCGCAGACATCGATGAGAATCTGAAACTCGCCGGAATCCTTGAGGAAATCAAGCAAATGATGAATTTGCATCGGTTGGGAGTAATACACCGTTTCTTCGTTAAATGTCGTCACAATTTTACAATCGCCGTAAAATGGGCTATTTTTCAAAAAATTTTCAATCATTGCAAAATAAAACAATTATTCATCGGTATCACTTTTAATGTAATCCTTAAGGTAACTCGACCTTACAGGGTGGCGAAGTTTTCTCAAGGCCTTGGCTTCGATTTGACGAACCCTCTCACGCGTGACATCAAACTGTTCGCCGACTTCTTCAAGTGTGTGATCGCGATTCATATCAATTCCAAAACGCATGCGAAGTACCCTTTCTTCACGAAGCGTGAGTTCCGAAAGAAGCTTTCGCGTCAATTTTTTGAGGTCCTTTTCCAACGCAGCTTGAAACGGCGAAATGGAAGTTTTGTCTTCGATAAAATCCCCGAATGTGTTGTCGTTATCGTGACCAATCGGCGCTTCCAAACTTACGGGATCCGTCACAATTCGTTGCATTTTTGAGATTTTCTCCGGTGGAACGCACATTTTTTTTGCGATTTCCTTCACGGTTGGCTCACGGTCAAGCTTTTTGCGAAGATCTCTGATAATTTTGTTCATTTTGGAGACATCATCAACCATGTGAACGGGAATTCTGATCAACCTTCCTTGGTCGATCGCAGCACGATTAATTGCTTGCTTAATCCACCATGTGGCGTATGTTGAAAATTTGCACCCTCTGCGATATTCAAATTTATCAACGGCTTTAATCAAACCCATGTTGCCCTCTTGGACTAAATCCAAAAATGAAACATTTTTACTTCCATAACGCTTCACAATTGAAATGACGAGCCTCAGATTCGCTTCTATCATTTCTTTTTTTGCCTTTTGTGTTTCGCGTGAGTTCTTCTGCACCGATGAAACCAGTAGCTTGAATTCAGAAATTTCGATAATAGTGTGCTTGTTTTTTATAAACGCGATTCTTTCGGTGATATTCTCCAATTTGTCCTTATTTTTCGCAACCGCATTTTCAATTTGCTTGACTGGAGATTTCGCCAAACCCTCAAGCCATTTCGTGTTATCAATTCCATTTGTAAGGATCTTCGCGAAGATTACATCTCGCTTAATGCCAGAAAGTTCGAATGTATCGATAATCTCCTTTTCAATTTCAATAATCGACTTGTTGATCTCAATAATTTCCGCAGAAATTTCCCCAATAATATTCTGATTCAAGCGAATCGCTTTAACTTCGTCAAATATATCGTTCAGAAGAAGCAGAATTTTTGGCGAGGCGATGTCCTGTGAATTTAATTTTACTGCCGTTAGCACTTTTTGAAT
>CAMAVG010000032.1 GCA_945861605.1 Rickettsia typhi | reverse complement strand
AGTATTGGGAATTTTGATGATTGCTTTCGCATTTTTGATGTCTTTCAAAGCGTACACTTCCTTTCTGCATTCGTAAAAATGCGTTTTTCCCAAAATTTTATCAATGTTGCTGTAGCACAAACTACGCAAAATCTCCCATTCTAACGATGGTTGGTGCGGTGATTATCGGTGCGAGTGTTTATTCGGTTGTGAAAAGGCATTAATATTGAAATTTAATCTTGCAATTTAATTTTTTTGATTGAATTGGTTTTTTGAATAATTTTTCCCGTTCTGTATAATTACAATTCAAGATGCGTCAATCGAATTTGGCGGAAGAGTCCTTTTTGATTCAGTAAATTTGACGATTAACCCCCGTGAGAAAATCGGCTTAATTGGCAGAAATGGGAGTGGTAAAAGTACATTTTTTAAGCTTTTATTGCGTGAACAACAACCAGATTCCGGAACGATTGAATACGACGATGGTTATACGATTGGATATTTGAGCCAACACATCCACTTTACGAAACAAACTGCTTTGGAGGAAGTGACACAAGTTCTTCAACCTGAACGCGAATGGGAGGAATGGAAGGGTGAGAAAATCCTTCTTGGGCTTGGTTTTACGGAGGAAAACATGCTGCAGGATCCAAACACTTTTTCGGGTGGGAATCAGGTAAAAATTAACCTTGCGAAAATTTTATTGCAAGAACCTGATATTCTACTTTTAGATGAACCAACGAACTATTTGGATATTTACGCAATTCGTTGGCTTGAAGGTTTTTTGAAGAAATGGAAGGGAGAATTGGTTTTAATTACACACGATAGAGCCTTCATGGACAGCGTAATTTCCCACACGGTAATTATTCATCGAGGAAAATTCCGCAAAATTCGTGGTTCGACGGGGAAAATCCGCGAACAAATTGATATGGAGGAGGAAATTTATGAAAAAACCCGCATAAAAGAGGAAGAAAAACGCAAAGAAACCGAGGACTGGATCAAACGCTTCGGTGCAAAAGCATCAAAGGCTGCGGCGGCGCAATCGCGTCAAAAACAACTGGACAAGCAAGAGGAAAGACCTGCTCTGACAAAGCTCGACAGCTTGAATTTTAAATTCACATATGTTCCATACGGTTCGGGTGGAAACATGGTGGAAGTTAACAAGCTGAAATTTTATTTTGATCCTGAAAAAGTCTTGATGAGCAACCTCAGTTTCAGCGTGAATCACGGGGATAAAATCTGTATAATCGGGAAAAACGGAAATGGTAAATCGACTTTAATGAAACTCATTTATGACGAACTCAAGCCAATTGAAGGAACGATTGTCGTGAATAACAAGGTTCAATGTGGGTATTTTGGTCAAACAAATATCGATCACCTTCACCCCGACAACACAATTTGCCAAGAAATGGAGACTGTAGAATCCGAAAAGCCAATCGAATATTCAACCGTCAGAAGAATTTGTGCACAAATGATGTTCCCCGGAGACCTCGCCCACAAAAAAATCTCCGTCCTTTCAGGTGGTGAGAAATCTCGCGTCATGCTTGGGAAAATCCTGCTTTCGTCTTCAAACTTGCTACTCCTCGACGAACCAACCAACCACTTCGATATCGAATCCTGCGAAAGCTTGATGGAAGCAATTCAAGAATTCCAAGGTGCGGTTGTAATGGTCACACACGATGAACACTTCCTCAAAAATATCGCCAACAAATTGGTGATTTTCGACGGAGGAAAAACCTTCGTATTCGAAGGCACTTACGAGGCATTCCTCTCAAAAATCGGATGGAGCGAAGTTAATAATGGGTAGGGGTTGAATTTGGTATTGACTACTTTTCGCTCGAAAGAAATTCACGCACAACAATTTCTTCAATGTTTGCTTCAAATGTTTTGTTTTTTCTTGCAAAACCAAGTTGGGTTTGCGCCTTGAAGTCATCAATTGCATAGCGGAAATCGTGTCCTTTGCGGTCTTCAATTTTGATTATCAAATCCTCGTAATTTCTACCGGATATTGGCTTCAAACGGTTCATTACACGGCAAATTGTGTGAATAACATCCGAAACGGAAAGCTCGCAGTTTCCGCCAAAACAGTAGCTTTCGCCTTTTTGCCCTTTTGTCAATGCAAGGAAAATTCCGGTGCAGTGGTCTTGAACATGAATCCAATCGCGAATGTTTTGCCCTGTTCCGTAGATTGTCAGCGGTTGTTGGTTTAGGCATCGTGAAATTATTTTTGGAATCAATTTTTCCTTGTTTTGCATTGTTCCGTAGTTATTTGAGCAATTTGTTATCACGCCATTTAGCCCAAATGTGCGAATATATGCGTGGACGAGGTGATCTGACCCTGCTTTTGAGGCGGAATACGGCGAAGATGGCTTGTACGGTGTGTTTTCCGTAAATTTTGGGTCTTCAAGTGAAAGATCGCCGAAGACTTCATCAGTTGAAACATGTAGAAAACGGAAATTTGCCTTAGCTTCCTGAAATTTCAAACACGATTGCAGCAAGTTGTGGGTCTCCACAATATTCGTTTGAATGAAAACATCTGGGTTTGAAATTGAGTTATCAACATGGCTTTCTGCAGCAAAATTTACAACTGCATCGATGTCATTCTCCTTCAAAATGTACGAAATAAATTCCTTATTCCCAATTGAACACTGGAAAAACTTGTGGTTTATACCTTTGAGGTTTTCAATATTCGCCGCGTATGTGAGGCTATCAATAACAAAAATGTTGAGGTTTTTTTCGTTTAATAAATGGCAAAAGTGGGAGCCTATGAATCCATAACCGCCTGTTACTAGAATGTTTTTCATAATCGTTTTTCAGATTGATGAAAAATGCGGGGTTAATTGTCAAGAGATTTTGTGTTAAAAATTATATTACAATCATTATCTTTGTTGGAATTTTCCCTTGAAATTGATCAGTAAACTTGTGAAAATTTTCTTTCTTGAATTCTAAATAACAATCAATTTCATCTTCATAAAGAAAATCACAGTATGTATTATGAAACTTCAACACTGAAGCGTTCTCCTTTCTAACATCAATTAAAGCCTTTTGCAAGTTCAGGTTGTTGAACCCAAAATGGTATGTCATGTATGCTGATGAAAGAGCAACATTACCGGGGTTTCCTCGTTGAACAATCCAACTTCCCCAAGTAAATGTGCTTTTTTGGTAATCAATGTTGTAAAGCCTGACGGTTCCAACTGGGACATTTTGATATTCTATAATGAAATAATATTCAAGTTTTTGCAATTCTTTTAATTTGCACTTCTCAATAAATTCCCTCTGCATTTCAATATTATTGGCGGTTGTTGATAAATATGCACCAAGTTCGGGGTTTAATCTTAACTGTAATATGAACTGTGCATCAGAAAGTTCAACACTTCTTAATGATACATCGTTATCACTGTTTATATGCATTGGCATATTCCAAAAATTCGTCGTAATTTCTTATGTAATCGCTTTCGTCGTAAATGTTTGAAGCAAGACATAACAGGACGCAATCTGCACTGAAATTAAACATTTCACGCCAAATTAAACCCTTAATATGCAAACCTTTACTTGGATTGTTAAGTTCGAATTCTTTTTTCGTTGTGCTATCATCGCATGTAACAGTACATGAACCGCTGACGCATACTAAGATTTGTTCTAAATTTTTGTGGGCATGCTTCCCGCGAATGACATCACTGCCAGTGTTGAAAATGTAATAAACTCTTTTTATTTCAAAAGGAATTCCACCGTTTTGAATTGCTATTAACGAACCGAGGGAATCGCCAATTTTTTTAAATTCCAATTCTGAATATTCCGCACAGTACACAATGTTGTTTAAAATTTCTTGTAATTTTGTTGACTTAAGTATTCAAATGTCAAGTTGAAAAAAATCTTGCTTTTTAATACATTCTTGATTGTTTATAAGTTCAAGTCATAAATTAAGCAATGCGGAAAATAAAATTTCTTGATCTTCAACAAATAAACAATGTTTATGCTGAAGAACTTCAACAAGCATCAGCTTCTGTAATCAATTCCGGTTGGTATATATTAGGAAACGAAGTGAAGAAATTTGAGGAATCCTTTGCAAAATATTGTAATACGAAGCATTGCATTGGAACTTCAAACGGTCTTGATGCTTTGGAACTTATTATTCTTTCATACAAAGAAATGGGATTATTTCAAGATTTCGACGAAATAATCGTTCCATCGAATACATATATTGCAACAGCATTGGCAGTAACAAACTGCAACTTGCAACCAATTTTTGTTGAACCCGATCCACTCACTTTTAACATCAATCCAGACTTAATTGAAGAAAAGATTTCCAAAAAAACAAAAGCAATAATTGCTGTGCATTTGTATGGCCTTCCCGCCGAAATGGAAAAAATTCAGGCAATTGCCAAAAAACACAATTTAAAAATAATTGAAGATTCCGCACAAGCACACGGTGCATTGTGTGATGGTTTCAAGGTTGGCTCCCTTAGTGATGCCTCCGCGTTTAGCTTTTACCCCGGAAAAAACCTTGGTGCAATTGGCGATGGCGGCTGCATTACAACAAACAACGATGAACTTGCACGAATTGTTAAGGCGTTATCAAACTATGGCTCGGAAACGAAATATTACAATAAATACAAAGGCAGAAACAACAGGTTAGACGAACTTCAAGCGGCATTTTTAAGCGTGAAACTTGAACATCTTGATTCAACAACAACAAGAAGAAACGAAATTGCGAATCAATATTTAACCAAAATTAACAATCCACACATTGTTCTTCCACACACTCCATCGAATGTGTATCACGCTTATCATTTGTTTGTATTGAAGTGTCGCGATGCAAATTCCAGAACAAAATTTCAGAAGTATTTACTAGCAAACGGAATTGAAACAATGATACACTACCCTATTCCAATACACAAGCAGGAAGCTTACAAAGAATTTAATCATTTAAGCCTTCCAATTTCAGAAATTCTCTCCGAAACAATCATCAGCATTCCACTTTTTCAAACATTAACCAATGAAGAAGTTGAATATATTATAACCGTTATTAATAAATATGAACAATAAACCTTTGATATCAATATGCATTCTAGCATACAATCACGAAAAATATGTTACAAGTTGCATCAATGCAATACTAAACCAGACATATCAAAACTTTGAAATTATAATTGTTGACGATGGATCTTCCGATGAGACAGTTAAAATTGCGACACAGGTAACACAGAACATTACGCAAAAAAGCATTATTCACACGCAGAAAAATACAGGAAATGTTCCTATGAATTTCAACATTTTGCTATCAAAAGCATCAGGAGAATTATGCTATTTAACATCGATGGATGATGTAATCAAAAAAGATTCTCTAGAAAAAATGGTCAATATTCTAATTCAAGATGCAAACATTCAATTTTGTGCAGGAGATAGAACCGAAGTAATTGATGAAAATGGTAAAAAAACCGGCGAAGTATCAAATTCTCCGTTTTACAATAAAAACCATAATAATGTTACAGTACACGATTTATTCAAATCTGAAATTGAAATATCAGGCTCATTCTATGTACAATCTTGCTTAATTAGAAAATCCATTCTTGATGATGTCGGTGGTTGGGAAGAGAATATGCTGGGTGATGATATAGTTATTCGAACCAAAATGTATAAATATATGCTCACACATCCAAACATGACATTTCGCATAATCAATGAGGCAATTTTTGATTATAGACACCACGAAAACAACCTACACAAAAATGTTGAAAGACAAGTGGAAACTATATATCAAGTACAAGAAAAATATGGAGATGGATTAAAATCACAACATATATATCCATGGAGTATGCACGGCGTTAGGCAGTATATGCAAAAAATTGATCACTTCGTATTGCATAATGGAAATAAAGAGTATAAAGACACGATGATTGAATCGATAATAATGCATTATAGTAATCTCTACAATATCAAACCAACACCCAACATCAGACCAATAAAATTTACCGATGTTAAAAGATATTTCAAGCGAAAAATTAAGAAAATGTTTGGAATTAAATCATAATTTACGACAAAATTTCCCGCATAACGCTTGCCAAATTTTCCTGCCACGGTTTGATATATTCACTCAATTTTGAAGTTTCAAGGCGGGAGTTTAGTGGTCTTTTTGCTGGCGTTGGAAATTGACTTGTGAAAATTGGATTAATCTTCTTAACAGCTAAATTTTCACCCAATTTCCTTGCCTGTTTTTCAATTTCGCACGCAAATTCAAACCAAGAACAAAAATCGCCGTCCGTGAAGTGATAAACTCCAAATGGGAGTTGGTTTTTGAGGAGTGCATCAGTCATTTTTGCAACTTCAAAAGCACTAGTTGGTGAGCCGATTTGGTCACAAACAACGGAATTTTTTTCCTTTTCTTGCATCAATTTTAGCATAGTTTTCACGAAATTCTTGCCGTGTGAACTATAAACCCAAGAAATTCGTAGGATATACGCCCTGCATTTTGATTCCAAAATCAGCCTTTCGCCTTCAAGCTTTGTTGCCCCATAATGGTTGATGGGATTTGCGATATCATCAACTTTGAATGGCGTTTGACCACTGCCATCGAAAATGTAATCCGTTGAATAATGAACCAAAGTTGCGTTGTTTTTTTCACAAAATTTTGCAATTTCACCAACGGAGTTCGCGTTGATGTTCATCGCTTTTTCTTTTTGGGATTCCGCTAAATCCACCGCCGTAAATGCACTTGCGTTTATTATGATTTCAGGAATAAAACCCAAATTTTCCAAAAAGGAAGCAACGATTTTCGGATTTTCAAAATCACATTCATCGCTACCAACAAAACGCCACCTGTGTAGTTCTGCGTGCAAAACCATACGCAAACACGAGGCAACTTGTCCGTTTTTTCCAAAAACAATGTTCATTTTTCAGATTTCACTTCGATTGCAAGAATTCAAACATCAATTTTTTCACCGAGGCAACGCTTGGTTGGGTAAATGGTTCAACTTGTAAAAAGCGAGCCTGAAACAGCACTTCTTGCATATAAAACCCGAACAGTTTTCCAACTTCTTTTGGGGAGATTTCCTCAAAGTGGATAATCCTCACGCCCTTTCCCTGCTTTTCAAGTTCTTTTGCGACGCCCTGCATTCCTGCTTGCATCAAGAAAGATAGTCGCGTTTTTGGAATTTCAACACCTGCGATTTTATTGTGAATTACATCCCCGCTTTCGCATGTATTACCAATGAATGTGTAGGTTTTATCGTTTCGACCATCCAAAAACATTTGTAATTGATTGTGCTGATCTTTCGTTCCAAGAGATCGCACAACGCAATAACCATTTCCGCCTTTTGAAAGAGATTCTGCCGTCAGCTGCGAATACCATTCGGTGAAGACATCAAGCTTGTGAATGTATGGCATTGTTATGTGAATTGGCATTTCAAGCATCGATTTTGCAAACTCCGTGTCAATTTCATTTTGCGATTGAATTTTCCCGCCTTCAATGTAGCTTTCAACATTCACGCCGGCAATTAATGCAGGGAAAATTGCAACTGCCGTGAAACAGGAAAACCTTCCGCAAACATCAGGGTGAACAATTGTTGTTGCATTGTTTTCTTTGGCAAAGTTCCAAAGGGGCGTTCCCTGCATCGTTAAAAAAAAGCAGTGATTTTTGATTTCTCGCTTTTGTTCGTTCAAATACTGAAGGCAGTAATTCGTTTGAACGAGCGTCTCAAGTGTTTCGCCGGATTTCGTAATAAAAACAAACGCAGTTGTTGAAATTTCCGTTCGCTTAATTTGAACAATCGTGCTTTCGTCCAATACATCAATAAAACGGATTTTTGGCGAATTTGGTGCTTTAAATTGAACCAAAACCTGCCCCGCAAGGGAAGAGCCGCCGACTCCAAAAATGAAAACATGCGTGAATTTTTCGCAAATTTCGTGTGCAATTTCTTTCCAAAGCGGAAGTTCATCGGTGTGAAACAGGTTTGAGATATCAACTGCTACCGAAGTTTCGCTTTTTGTGTTGAATGTTTTAATTTCCATACTATATTATATATTTCTTCCACTTGAAAATTGAATTTGCCGTTCTTGGGTTTAAGCCCATTTCATCAAGAATTTCTTCCTTCGTAACAATTTGCGTCAGCTGTTTTTCGTGTTTGTTCAAAATTGCTTTGAAAATACTCATATTTACAATATTGCGTTTAATTAAGTCGCGTTTCATAAGTGGCATTCCAAAGTGAACAAGTGTCAACATTGGGCATGTTGCATTTGTATGACAATGCGAAATGAATAAATACGGATTTGATGTTTGCTCTTTAGCTTTCCATTCATCCGTCAATTTATCAAACCACATATCGTAATCAAATGTTGCTTTGTTTTCCGAAATATAATTAATGATATCCTCTTTTTTAACAAAAACTGAATAGGAAAATTTGTTGTTTAGCAAATACTGACCAAGCTTTTTTTCATTACGCACCGCAATTTTTCTACCGGAAGGGTAAATCATATCTCTCCACAGGTTTTTGAATACTTCTGCTTTAAGGAGATTACTCTTAAAGCAAATGAAATAAGAAGAAATATGTATTGGAGATTCTGTGTTAATTTTAAAAATATTTCTATCAGCAAAGAAATCATTTATTCCCCAGAAATCACAATCTTCTGCTTGCATTTGGTCGTGAATTGGGGACATATCATAAATGGGACCAATAACGGAATCGTTTGCTATCAGAAGGGTTTCAAGTTCATCAAATTTGCTTCCAAGTTTTTCCATGTAACGCAAAATTCCATCTTTATAAGCGCCGAAATCATAGCCAATGTTATCGCGTTCAATCACTTCAACGCAAAGGTTTTGTAATTTGGGAATATCTTTTTTTTGCAGTGGGCAATTTGAAAGAAGCACGATTGAATAACCAAGATTTTCCTTCAAATGTTGCAGATATTTCCAAGTTGTTGGCAAAATGCCACGCGGTTGAAACGAAACAAAAACGCAAAGACGGCTTCCAATTTCAATATTTCCCTTGTGAAATTGATATTTTATTGGAAAGAGAAGTAAATACGCACGCATTTTATATTCGATGACTTTTTTTTGAAGCCATTTTGGGTAAATTGTATGAAGAATTGGGCGAATAAAAAGGCGTTCAAATGTTGGTAATGGTTGGGGAGTGTGTGCCATTGTTTTATTTAAATATTATTTGCGTATTCTTCAAAAGTTTGAAGTAGTGAATCTTTTTGAGAAATCAAGGGATTTTTCGTTTGCCAGTTGATTCCGCATGAAGCATAATGAATGCCGTTATCGCTTTCTTTGTCGAAGTGGGTATCTGTGAAATAAAGAAGGTGGGCGGAATCTGAAATCACTTCAAAACCGTGTGCAAAACCGTGTGGAATGTATAGCATTTTTTCAGGGCAATCAAGTTCAATCGCAAAATGTTTGCCAAATGTTGGGGATTTCGGGCGAATATCAACAGCAACATCAACGACCGTTCCACAAATGCAACCAACAACCTT
>CAMAVG010000031.1 GCA_945861605.1 Rickettsia typhi | reverse complement strand
ATATTTTTATATTTATATTGTTGTGATAAATTGTTTGTATAGATATGGCGACAAATCCACCAAAAGATGATGGACACCGCAACGGTGCTGTGAAGGACAGAACGCAAGTTTTAAATTCAACAACCGGTATGTGGATTAAGCGTGATGTTCACACCGGTAGATTTATGGATGTCAAAATGGACGGCACCCCATTTAAAGGAGTTCGCAGAGAAAAAGCAATGGATGTGATTAATAAACTTAAAGATAAATGAGCGAGATTATATTCTTGGACGACTCTATTATTGAGGCAATATACAAAGATGTTGTCAAAAGCAGTGGAAGTAATTTATATGGTTTTGTAAATGAAAATTTCAGATCCGTTCCAACAACGGTTGAAAACCTATTTTTCTATGAAAATTCTAGAGACATCTTAATTCTTGCAACAAAGTATATTTTTTCCATAATTCAATATCACTCATTTGTTGATGGGAATAAAAGAACGGCTTTTGCTGTTATGATAGAATTTCTTGAAGAAAATGGCTATGAATTGAATTATGAAAACGATGAAATGGTTAACAATGTTGAAAGCATTGCTGCAAAAAATATCACATTTGATGATTTCGTGCAATATCTCAAATCCTGTTTATAACTTCAACCAAAACTTCTTGACATTCCCGCCCCGCTTTTTATTTTTCTTGAAAATATTTACACCGCATGAAAACAGCAATAATAATTCCCTCCCGCCTTGGTTCAACAAGGCTTCCAAACAAACCGCTTGCGTTAATTCACGGGAAAACTTTAATTCAACACTGTTATGATTCCGCCGTTAGAGCAAACTGCGGGGAGGTTTTCGTCGCAACTGATAGCGAAGAAATTGCTGGAATTATCACGAAAATTGGCGGAAATGCAATTATGACCCCAAGCGATTTGCCATCAGGTACGGACAGAATTTTTCACGCATATAATCAAATTGGCAAGGAATTTGACCTTATTGTGAATCTTCAAGGCGATGTTCCAAACATTTCCCCAATTATCATTCAAAAAACGATTCAAACAATCCAACAAACCGGTTGCGATATCTCCACTGCTGTGATGAAAATATCCAAAGAAACGGCACAAATTCCTTCGTGCGTTAAGGCGGTTTTGGCAGGAGACGGCGAATTTCGCAAAGCACTATACTTCAGCCGCCAGCCCGTTCCACACAATGCCGAAACATTTTTCGAACACATTGGGCTTTATGTCTACACCGTGGAATCTTTGAAAAAATTCACAAGTTTGGCGGAATCAACCCTTGAAAAAACGGAAAAGCTGGAACAGTTAAGGGCACTTGAAAACGGAATGAATATTCACGCTTGCATTGTGGATTCTTCCCTCAAGCCAATTAGTATTGACACGCAAGAAGACCTTAACCGTGCAATTAATTTGATGAAAAAGCAAAGTTTGTCTTCAACTGAACGATACGAAAGGCTTGCACAAAGCTTAAAGCAAAATATGGGGAGGAGGAAGGCTTAGTTTATATTTTCACCTCGCCAAATCCATTCCTTGAATCATTTTGGTAAAAATCCCACGACTACTTTTCTTCGTAATTAGATTTCATAATTTTCAACAAACTGAACACCGGATTTTGAGACAATCACCGATTCCGTGAAATGTTTTCCACCGCTTAATTCTTCAACTCGCGAAAGGAAACCTTTGCCTGTCACACCTGTTGCAACGAAAATTCCGTGTGTTTTTACCATATCGTTAATTTTGAGAACTTTCGAACCTTCTTTCACGATTCTCCCTTCCATAAAGCCGCCAAGGTTTTTGATAGCAACAGCAGAAAGAACGCCTTCAGGTGCACCACCTTGACCAGCGTAGAGGTCAGATTCCCCAAACATTTCGTGAGTCGAAAGCACGCCGAATATGTCGCCGTCTGAAAGTAATGCAACTTTTGCACCGGTAGCACGGATTTTTGCGATTAATTCCTTGTGGCGTGGGCGGTCAAGAACTGTCACGACAATTTCCTTGATATCCTTTTCTTTATATTTCGCGAGTGCCCTAATGTTGTCTTCAATGGATTTTGAAAGAGAAAGAATTCCTTCGTCGTAGACTTGTGCCGATGCAAGTTTTTCCATGTAGAATTCAGGTGCTGCAAGAAGCGAACCCTTTGGTGCAATTGCAATTGTTGTGAGGGAGTTTGGTAAATCATTCGCACAAAGGTTTGTTCCTTCCAAAGGGTCAACCGCGATATCAAATTCAACAACCAAGCCGGTTCCAAGTTCTTCGCCGACGAATAGCATTGGAGCTTCGTCCTTTTCACCTTCGCCAATAACAACCTTTCCACGGAAATTCGCTTTGTTGAGGATGTCTCTCATTCCTTTGACTGCTGCGGCGTCGGCATCGTTTTTTAAGCCGGTTCCAATAAAAGGAAAAGCATTAATTGCCGCTTTTTGACTCGCCTTCAAAACAAATGATATTATTTCTTGATTTACAATTTCTGACATTTTACATTAAAACAATTTCTTTTTTATTTATGGATATTACAAAATACGACGCAGATATTCAAAAAGCAATAAATAATTTCATTGAAATCGCCAAAGCAAAAAAAGATTCCATCAAAACCCAATTAATTCAACTTGATACCGAACTTGAGCATATTAAAAATGAAATTAAAGGCTAAGTTTTTGGGGATAATCAAGCCGATAATCTTCTTCTTCGTGAAATATGAATGCACAATTTGCAATGTGGAATTGGAAAATCGCAATGCAATTTGCTTTGATTGCAACCGCAAAATGGGAGTTATCGACCAATCATCAATTTGCGAGAAATGTGGAAGATTCTGCCTTGCGGATTCTTGTATTTTCTGCATTCAAAAGCCGCCATCGTTTAATTTTGGCAGAACGGTTTGCATCTACAACGCGGAATCTTCGGCGGTTATTAAGGCGTTTAAGTATTACGGAAATTCACTTTGCGGGGAATTTATGGCACAAAAAATGACGCATATCCTTCAGAAGCAATTTCCAATTGAGCAAATCGATATCATAACCGCGGTGCCAATGTCATGGCTTAAGGAATATTTCAAGGGGCGAAACCATGCCTCCCAACTTGCCATGAAAATTGCAAAAAACATCGGCATTGAATACAATTCAAACATTTTGAAGCGAAAATTCAAGTTCAAACGACAAGCCCTTCTAAACCAACAACAAAGAAGGGATAATGTCCGTGGAGTTTTTACCGCAAGAAAGAATATTTCCGGCAAAACTGTGTTGATAATCGACGATACAATAACGACTGGCTCCACCCTGAACGAATGCACGAAAGCGTTGTTGAACGCAGGTGCAAAGGGTGTTTTCGTTCTGACATTTGCAAAATCCATCGCGGACGAACAAATTCTTCACAACTCACTTTAGGCAATCACATCAAGCAAAATCGCCATTCGAACAAAAACCGCATTTCGTGCTTGCTCAAAATACTTCGCCTGCGGTAAATCATCAACTTCGCGAGCAATCTCATCGATGCGTGGAAGAGGGTGCATTATTATCAAATCCGTGAATTGTTCCACCATTTTTTTGGTTATGATATACCGATTTTTCACCGCTTCGTATTCACTTTCGCTATCAAACCTTTCCTTTTGTGTGCGTGTGACATAAAGAACATCGGCATTTGGCAAAATTTCTTCCAAAATATCGCTTTTGAAGCATTTTGCCCCTGTTTTTTGCAGAATTTGGAGCTTTTCATCGCTAATTTGGCAGGAATCGTGTGCAATGAAGTGAAATTCGTTGTTTTCGTGCATCGAAAGAAGTTGGGCGAGGGCAAAAACCGTCCTGCTGTGTTTGATATCCCCAACGAAGGCGATTTTCAGGTTATGAAGGCGACCTTTCTCCTTGAGAATCGTGAAAATATCGGTCAAAGCTTGCGTTGGGTGTTGGTTGGAACCATCGCCGCCATTGATTACAGGAATTTGCGAAAATTTTGCGAATTCTTCCGCCGAACCAACCTGCGGGTGGCGAATTACGACGCAATCGGCGTAGGCACTCATAATTCGGGCGGTATCGGCAAGAGTTTCGCCCTTTGATGCGGAAGACGACGCACCTTGTTCAAGGGTCAAAATTTTACCGCCAAGGCGTTGCATTGCCGATTCAAACGAAAAGCGAGTGCGTGTGCTTGGTTCAAAAAAAAGCGTTGCAAGAATTTTGCCTTCAAGGCGGGAATTGAAGTTTTTGGGTGTGCGTTCAATTTCAAACGCCAAATTGCAAATGGTTTCAATTTTTTCAACCGTTATTTGTTGGGATGTGAGGAGGTTCATATTCTTGGATATCTGATAGTTTCTATTATTTCTTGCATTTTTCTGCTATATTGCTGTATCGCTGACATATCTGGTATCGTCGCTTTAAAGTTCCGTAAAATCGACCCATAATATTCATCCATCTTTCTATCTTTAATTTTTTTAATTTCATCCCGATGTGCTGTCTTTCACTCTTCAATTTCCGATTGATGAGCGACTTCTAACTCCTCTATTTGTATTTGATGTGCAATGTTTAATTTATTAATTTCTAATTCATATCGCTTTTTTAGCCTCTCTCTAAAACAAAGCCAATTACCAATGTTCGCCTTGATGTTTTTGCATTTTGTTACACACCATTTTATTATATTGCGTCTATTCTTCCACAATACAGATATGATAAATAACACAGCAGTTCCCAATATCATTCCTAAGGCACCATTAATAATGTCTTTCATTTCTCAAAAAAAACTCTTTCCCACATTTTGGATTTCAACTTTGGAGTTTGTCAACAAAAAACTTGCAAGTTGAAAATTGTGCATTAATTTTGTTGAAAATTCGCAAAAATTATGGCAAACATCATTGAAATTAAGGGATTGACGAAGAAATTCGCGGGGAAATCCAAAAAAATTGCACCAAAATTAGCACTGGACGCCATCAATTTGTGCGTGCCAAATGGGGGAATTTTCGGGATAATTGGTCTTAACGGAGCCGGCAAAACGACGGCAATCAAGTGCATTCTTTCGCTGATTCCGGAATATGATGGGGAGATTTTGATCGACGGAAAATCGGCAATTGATTTCAAAGCCCGCAAGGAGGTTGCCTATATGCCGGAGCGGTTTTCCCCAAATGCGAATATTTCGGCGTATGAATACCTTGAAACTTACGCAAAGCTTTATGAAACACCGTTTGAGCGGGAGAAAATTCACGAACTTGCGAAGGATCTGGAGCTGAATTTGGATTTCCTGAAACTCAAAATTCGTGAATGTTCAAAAGGGACGGTGCAGAAAATCGGGCTTTTGGGGTGTCTTTTCGTGAAAGCATCGGTGATTATCCTTGATGAGCCAACGAGTGGTCTGGATATTATTGCTCGGCATAACCTCAAAAAAGCGTTGGTGAAGTTTTCGCAAAATAAAACGATAATTTTCAGTTCACACATTTTGGCAGATGTCGAAGAACTTGCACAAAACATTGCGGTTATTATGGAAGGCAAGTTGAGATTTGCGGGAAGTCCTCAAGAATTTATGCAAAAACACGCCAAACAAAGCGTTGAGCAGTCATTCATTGAGGAATTTGAAGTGAAATAATCACTTCTTGTTCTTGGTTTTGATTGCCTCAACATCGCTTGCTACTGCCATTGAAATGATTTTATCAGGGTTAATAACCGAGCCGTTTTTCATTGGCGAGCCTTTCTTGATTTTATCAACGAATTCCATTCCGGAAATTACGCGACCAAAAACCGTGTATTGACCATCCAAGAATGGGGAATCTTTTAACACGATGAAGAATTGGCTATCTGCGGAGTTAGGGTCCTGAGCTCTAGCCATTGAAAGAATTCCGCGTTTGTGTGGAGTATTTGAAAATTCGGCAGGAATGTTTTTGCCTGAACCGCCTGTTCCGTCTCCTCTTGGGTCGCCTCCTTGTGCCATGAATCCATCAATTACGCGGTGAAATGCGAGGTTATCGTAGAAACCTTGGCGGATTAATCTTTTAATTTGTTCAATGTGTTTTGGCGCTTTGTCCGGAAAAAGTTCAATAACGACCATACCGTCCTTAAGTTTCATGTATACAACATTTTCGTATTCTTGAATATTTGTGCTATCAACGCTGGCTTTCATAGATGTAAAAGAAAAAAGTGAAATTGAGAAAAGGGATATCAATACAATTGATATTAAGTGTGATGTAAAAAACCTTTCTTTTAGCATATGCTTCCTTAAAAATTAAAACCAAAAACTTAAAAAGTTGTAAAATACAAGGAGCCCCCGAAGAGACCCCTTGATAAAAACAGCTTTTAAAGGAGGTACCAAACAAAGAACTTTTCTTTTTCAAATGTCAAGGAATTTTTCCACTTTTTTACAAAATAAATTACACTTGACAAATAAAATTACGACGCTATATATATTCATATTATAATTTAATTCACGCCAACAATGCCACAAGTAATCAGAACTCTTTCAATCATCAAACCTGATGCAACCAAAAGAAATATCACAGGAAGCATTAATTCTTACATTGAAAAAACAGGCTTGAAAATTGTCGCACAAAAAAGAATTCAACTAACACAAGCACAAGCTGAAAGCTTTTATTCAGTGCACAAGGCTCGTCCATTTTTCGGAGAACTCGTCGAAACAATGACGGCTGGTCCTGTTGTTGTTCAGGTTCTTGAAGGCGAAAATGCAGTATTAAAACACCGCGAAATCATGGGTGCAACAAACCCAAAAGAAGCAGCAGACGGCACAATTCGTAAAGATTTCGCCCTTTCTATCGGTGAAAATTCAGTCCACGGTTCAGACAGTGAAGAAAACGCAAAAATCGAAATTGCATTCTTCTTTTCTGAATGCGAAATTGTTGGCTAATTGATGAACAGCCAAATCCTTAGTGATTGCTATTCATACATTAACTCCAACTTCAAATTGCCGGAATTTTTGATTTACAACTCAATTGACATTCGTCAAGCGACTTTTAAATCATCACCTGTTGATAACAACATTTTTCCGGCCGGATTTAACAACATTGGAAGCGATGCACACAAACTTTTCGCCGAGAAATTAAAAATAAACTTTGCAAAAAATGACATCAAAAATGTGATTTTACTTTGCGAAGACCACACCCGCAACAGTGGATATTTGCAAAATGTTCGAATTCTGCACGATGCAATCACAAACGCGGGCGGAAAATGCGAAATCGCAACGCTATCTTTGGAAGGACATATTGCTGAAATTGATGGAATTGAGTTCAAAATTGGCGAAGCAATTGTTCTTGAAGGCAAGCTTGCAACTGCGAAAACTCCAAAACCCGATGCCATAATCCTCAACAATGACCTCAGCGGAACAACGCCCGAAAATGAAAAACTCCAAGCGTTAATTGCAATGGAGGACGCCGGCGTTTTCGTTATGCCATCGGCGAAAATGGGGTGGAATAATCGCAAAAAATCGTCGCATTTTGTCGCGTATCAAGCCGTTGCAACACAACTTTCCACGGCGATCAACTTCGACCCATGGCTCATAAACGCTGAATTTTCAACGGCTGAATGTCTTGATTTCAGCAACAAAAACGAACTGATAAAACTCGCGGATTCCGCCTCCGATTTATTCAAGAAAATCAAGGTGAAATACAAGGAATACAAAATTTCCTCACAACCGGCGATATTCCTGAAGTCGGAATCGGGAACTTATGGTCTTGGTGTTGAAAAAGTGAGCGACGCACAGGATTTACTCAACCCGAATCGAACATTTCGCAAGAAAATTTTGTATAACAAATCGAAAACTCCAAACACGCAATTCCTTTTGCAAGAAGGCGTTCCAACGATGATTTCCCAAAATGGATCAACTGCCGAATGCACGACATACTCATCTTTCGGAGAGATTTTCGGCGGATTCTACCGAATTCACAAGGAAAAAACCGCAATGGACAACCTCAATTCCAAGGGTGCGGAATTCGCCAAACTTGAGCAGGAAATCGCACACGAGCCATCAGTTTTGAATTTAATCGCGAAGCTTTCTTCGATTGCAGTCACGATGGAAAGTTTTTAGTTCTTTCCAAGTTCGAAAACATCGTGAAGTGAACGCACCGCAAGTTCTTCGTATTTTTGCTCAATCAGAACGGAAACCTTGATTTCCGAGGTTGAAATCGCAAGCGGTTTTATATTATTTTTCGCAAGTTCGGCGAACATTTGGTATGCAATTCCCGAGTTCACCTTCATGCCAATTCCAATGACGGAGACTTTGGCGATGTCCTCACGAACTTGATATTCCTTATATTCCAGCACGGATTTATTAGCTTCGAGCAGGGTTTTCGTTTGGTTGAGATCCGTTGCGTTGATTGTAAATGCAATGTTTGTTAAATCCTCAATGCGGGGTTCGTTGATGATCATATCCACGGTGATTTGAGCGTCAGAGAGGACTTTGAACAGTTTTGCAGCGGTATCAACAGCATTTGGCATTCCTTTGACCTTAATTTCCACATCGTTTTTGTTTGAAGTAACGCTGGTTACGAGTCTTTTTTCCATCATGGTTTCGTCATTAGTTAAAATTGTTCCAATAATTTCGTTGTTTGGGTTTTGTGCAAAAGAAGACAGAACTTGAATATCCACATTGTGCGACATTCCAATCATAACCGAGCGTGGCTCCAAGACTTTTGCCCCAGATGACGCCATTTCGAGCATTTCTTCGTGTCCAACAAAGTTGAGTTTTCGTGCATTTGTGACGATTCGAGGGTCGGAAGTATAAACGCCGTCAACATCGGTGTAGATATCGCATCTTTTTGCTTTTAGTGCCGCTGCGATTGCAATCGCGGAGGTATCCGAACCACCACGACCAATTGTTGTTTGCCTTCCTGTTTCGTTTGAAAACCCTTGAAACCCCGTTACGATTGGAATAATTCCGCCTTCTAGAAGCTCGATTAATTTCCCCGTTTGGATGGTCTCAATAATTGCACTTCCGTGGTGTGGGGATGTTTCAAAACCCAGTTGCCAGCCCGTCATTGAGCGGGATTCATACCCCATTTTGTTCAAAATAACGGCAAGAAGTGCACACGAAACTTGTTCGCCAGTTGAAACGATTGAATCATATTCTGCCATTGTTTCGCGTGTTTGAGTAGAATCGCCAAGGGCTTCGTTGAAAAGTCCAACAAGGCGATTTGTTTCGCCGGACATCGCCGATGCAACAACAACAACCTTGTTCCCGTTTGAAATTTCTTGGATAACCTTTCGTGCAACATTCGTGATTCTTTCAATCGAACCCATTGAAGTTCCGCCAAATTTTTGCACAATGTACATATTCCAAACACTAGTTTTCCTTGATATTTTCAATCGTTTTTTGGTTTGTCAAGAAGATTTCTATTGCTTGATATGGTTGTTTACCAACAATTTGCATTTTCCATCACCTTTTTCGATTAACAATTCGCACATTTGCTTTAGAAGCCTTACATCGTTGGCATCAATGACTTGATCTACGCGAAAAAATGCAGGAATTTTGTTGCCATTATCATTAAATAACATCAATTTTGACTGATTAAAGCGATGATTGAGATCGGCATGGGCAATGGACTGTCGTCTATCGCATAATGCTTGATGCAATTTATTTTTGGCATTGTTACCACAAAATAGAAATATCTTGATATTAATATTTTGTATGTTAGAGACAGATATTTCTATATATGATTTGTCAGAAATGTGGTGGTGGTGATTTCTGTAAGAATGGCATAAATACTGGAGTTCAGAGGTATAAATGCAAAAGAATTATGGGTACAATTTTACGACTGGAAAGGCATCAAAGCCAGCGAATTTAAAATGACTTGCTCTGCAATTTTACTTTGAAGGACTTGGATTTGAAAATAATTTTGTTAAATTTTAGTTTAATTTTCGCTGCACTTCGTTGGTCGTTCGGTTGA
>CAMAVG010000030.1 GCA_945861605.1 Rickettsia typhi | reverse complement strand
ATGCTATGACGCAAACGGTTATCAGGCAGCAGAATAATCCAAAACCGGCGATACCAAACTGAAAAAGAAAGCCAAACATATTTTATACTAAGATTGCAAAACAATTTTACACAAAAATGAAAATGTCAAATTGTTTGTGAATATTTTCTTGACAAGGTTAATAATCTGTGTTGATTTAAAATGTTATTTTACACGAAACCATGAAACAAACTGTTAGGAAAATCACCACTGCACGCGGAATTATTTGGCACGAAGGTAAACTTTTGCTTGTTTCACACAACAAAAACACTTGGTATGCACCAGGCGGTTGGCTTGATGATTTCGAAACACTTGATTCAACCTGCAAAAGGGAGCTTTACGAAGAACTGGGTGTTGAAGTCGTTGTTGGGAATTTGGTCAAAGTTGCTCAATATGTTGAAACTGCGGAGGTAAATTCCTACGGCGAGGACATAAACAAAATTGAACACTATTTTGCTTGCACGCTTCAAACCATGCCACAAATTGAAGGCGAGGATAACCTCTGGGTTGATTCCGACAACGGACTTGTGAAATTCGCAAAATGGTTTTCAATGGAAGAATTGACTGGCGGAAAATATAAGATTGGTCCAAAATGGTTAATTCAAAGCGAAATTCCCGACGGAAAAATTTTTGTTGGACTAAGCGAATAAACACCAAACTCTTCGCCCCTTACCACTCCAATTCCTCTTCGCTGTGAAAACCAACCTCACGCTTGATTTTCCCAGTCGGAATTTGCGGGTTGCGGGGCTCCTCTAATTTTCAAGAGCCGTAGACTTGAACCTTCAAAAGTTCGATGTCTTTTTTGGCTTTTGGGTCGTTTTCGATCATCTCTTTTGCGGATTTATACGAATGAATTACCGTTGAATGACTTCTTCCACCAAATTCAAAACCGATTTTCTTCGTTGTTTCGTTTGTGAGTTCAAGGGTTAAATACATGCCAATTTGCCTTGCGTAGACGAGCTCCTTAATTCGTGATTGTGCCAAAAGCTCTTCTTTTTTTATGCCGAAGAAATCGCAAACTGTTTCAAGAATTGTTTTGATTGAAACGGTTTTTATTGCCGTTGTGGGGAAAATTTCTTTCAAAATGATTTTTGCGGCGTTGACATCAATGATATTGTTCAAAATTTTTCCATGAAGGATGATTTTGTCAAATGTGTTTTCAAGATCGCGAATATTGGAGGATATTCTATCAGCAAGCATAAGGAGGACATCCTGCGAAACATTGTAATTGAATGCGTTGTTTTTGTATTCAAGAATTTGGTAACGCAATTGCATTGATGGGCTGTCAATGTTTATGGTGTTGGCTTTGGAGAATGTGTCTTGAATATCTTTGTTGATGCCGTTCATCGCGTGAAGTGGAATTGCGGATGTTATCGCAACATTTCCACCGCATGAAAGAATATAGCGAATGATTGATGCGAGTTCCTTAATTGTGCCATCTTTTGTGAGGATGAAGTGGATATCGTCAATTAAAAGAAGCTTGGTTTCTGTGATTAATTCGCGAAATTGTGTGATATTTTGCTGGGAAATGGCTTTGGTGTAAAGGAACATGAAGCGTTCGGATGTCATGTATTGAACTTGCGTTGATTTTTCACAATGGTGACCAATCGCCTGTAAAAGATGGGTTTTCCCGTTGCCGATCGTGCCTGTTATGCAAAGAAGATTTCCCGTTTGCCCTTCGTTGATTTTATTTGCGTATGATTCAATATTCATTCGCGTGAAGATGTTTTCGCTTGTTGTTATGAATGTTGAAAATGTGAATTTTGGTTCAAGAAATGTGGCTTTTTTAAGATTATTGACTTGTGCAATGTGGTGAATTTCGGTCGGGATTGATGCGGTGATGTTTGCAGAATTTAGCACGATAAAAAGTTGCTTCCTTGAGTTGAAAAACATTTCGTATTCTCGATGGAAGATGTTTTGGAATTTTTCGTTGTTTTTTTCAATAATATTGATGAAATTTTCTTGAGAAAGTGCCAGTGTTATGGAGTCCTCGCCGTGGGAATGAACTTGTAGGTTTTCAATCCATGAATGGTGAACGGGACCAAAGTATGATTTCAATGTATGCCTTAAGTGCAAAAGGAATGCTTCCGTGTTTTGCGAAGTGTTTTCGTTCAGAAGACTTTGTTGCATTTTTTCAGAAAATTAAGGTTTGTCAAGAAAAAATAGCTAACACAAAAGTGAATTTCGTGCAAAAAAATTGTTATATCATTGAAAATGATTTTTTTTATTTTTAAAGTCTTTTTTTTATTTTTTTACAAATAAATTTCTTGACACAATTTTATTGAGGCAGTTGCTGGAAAACTTTTTCCAATGGGTTTAATTTCACGCCTGATGCAAAGTTTTCGTTGTTGAAAACTTGTGAAATTTTTGCGGAAAATTCCGGCAGGGTGGCTTCAAATGCGTTTTTAATTTCAAAAATTGCATGGAGGAGGATGAAAATTGCGGTTTCGCCCTCCTTTTGTTTGCCTTGTTTGAAAAGCTCCCAAGGTTTGGTTTCTTGAATGAACTCGTTTGCCTTTGATGAGTAGTTCAGGACGACCTCAATTGCTTGGTTGATCTTAAATTCTTCGATGAATTTTGCCATTTGCTCGTGCAGATTTCCAGACAAAAGTGGGTGATCGACGGTGACGCTCGGGATTTTGGAATCGCAATTTTTGTGAGTCAGAGTAAAGGTTCTTTGGCACAAATTCCCAACATTGTTGATCAATTCCGATGTAATTCGCGTTGCAAAAGCACTTTGTGAAAAATTGCCGTCGCTTCCAAATTGAGCCTCCCTCAGGAGGAAATATCGAGTATATTCCACGCCATATTTTTCCACAAGTTCGAATGGATCGATGGTATTTCCAAGGGATTTCGACATTTTTTCGCCCTCGGAAAGCCACCATCCATGGCTAACAATTTGCATATTTGAGCAGGATTTTTCCAAAATTTCGCAGGATATGGTCTCCGATGTGGAGTTCAGTCCCGCCAAAAACGCAGGCCAATAAACGGCGTGAAAACGCAGGATATCCTTGCCAATTATGTGTATAATTTTGCCGTTTTTCCAAAATTTTTCGAATTTTTCCGCGGAATCAAGGGCGGATTGGTAGTTGAAAAGGGCATCAAGCCAAACATACATAACATGGTTCGTTTCGGGGATTGCAATGCCCCATGAAAATGTTGAGCGAGAGATTGAAAGGTCGTTCAAACCGCCACGCACAAAGGATTTTACCTCGTTGAATCTGCCATTTGGGAAGACGAAATTCGGCGTTTTTTCGTAGAAATCCAAAAGTGGTTGCGTAAATGCAGAAAGTTTGAAGAAATAACTTTCTTCTTCCCGCCAAGAGACCTCCGCGCCAGTTGGTGCCCTGCCGTTTGTGATTTCGGATTCGTCGTAAAATGCTTCGTCGCGAATTGAATACCAGCCTTTGTAGGTGTCTTTGTAGATCCAGCCGTTTTTTTCAAGTTTTTGCCAAATTGTTTGGACAAAATCCGTGTGGCGTTTTTCAGTTGTGCGAATGAAATCGTCGTGCGTTATGTGGAATTTTTCGGCGAGATTTTGGAAATTTTGTGAAATTAAATCGCAAAAATCGATTGGAGATAAACCATTTTTTTCAGCAGATTGAGCAACTTTTTGACCGTGCTCGTCAGTACCTGTTAAGAAAAATGTTTCATTGCCGTTTTTTTTGTAAAACCTTGCAAGGAAGTCGGAGACTATTGATGTATAGGCGTGACCAATATGCGGATTTCCATTTACATAATATATCGGAGTTGTGATGTATATATTATGTTTCATATATTATTAAAAACAAGCCAGAGCTTGCCAATTAAGGCAAACTCTAAGCAAGTTGCGTAAATAATATAATTATTTAGCAGCAGGTGTAGCAGCAGGAGCTTCAGCAGCAGCTGGCTCTTGTGCAGGTGTACCAGCAGCTTCAGCAGGAGCAACTTCAGCACCTTCAGCAGCAGCACCTTCAGCAGGAGCTTCTTGAACTGTTTCTTCTGTTGTAGCTTCCATAGCAGATTCTTGGTTGCTAGACATTGATGTGAAGATGAAGTATGCACCAATAATTGCTACGATGATAACTGAAATAATGATTGATTTTTTTTGCATATGCAATTGTATAATTAATTTAGAATCAACCATAAATACCAAAAATTCAAATGTCTAGTAAAATTTTAAATTTTTTTGAAATAGATTCAACAAATCTTGAATCTAAGAGAATTATCGATTCCAAAACCGTGCTAAATGCCATGCAAAATAACATTATTGTGACGGCAAAAATTCAAACGCAAGGGCGTGGAAGACTTGATCGCAATTGGGTTTCGTTGATTGGAAATATGATGTTCTCCATTGTAATTCCAAGGTCTTGGGTGAAGAATTTTAACACGCTTCCCGCATGCGTTTGTTTGGCAATTTTTCGTGAAATTTCGCCAAATATTGATGTAAAATTCAAGTGGCCGAACGATTTGCTAATCATAGAAAATGATATTCCAAAAAAATTTTGTGGCATATTAATTGAAACTCATGGCGAGTTTTTGATCATAGGAATTGGTGTGAATGTGGTGGGAAGTCCGTCTGAAAATACTATTTTCCCTGCAACGCACTTGCAAAAACACGGAATTGGAATCTCCAATGAAGAGAAAATTAATGCTTCCTTACTTGAAATTTTGAATGAGAATCAGGTTGGGGTACTGAAAAAATGGCAGGAAATGAACTATTTTCAAGGGAAGAGTGTGAGAATCAACGGAATTGAGGGAATTTTTGAAGGCGTGAATGAAAATTTCAGCGTAATTTTAAAGCAAAACGAAGAAAAGCGAATTGTAACATTTGGCGATGTTTCATAATTTCACCGCCTGCCCCATTTTGCGAATGAAATCCATTGGGATTATGTAAAAACCGATGGCAACTTTGAAGCCTTTTGTCGTGATTAATACTTGCGTTTCGCCAGATTTGAAATTCTTGATTTCACTCAAAACCTCATTGACATTTCCAAGATTTTCCGCGTCAATTTCCACTTTTTTGGAATGCAGGAACGAGGCATCAACTGGTGTTTGTGGCATTTGATTATGATTTTGCGTTTCGAATTTGGCGTTGCTAAGTTCGCGTGGCTTTTCTTCTTTTTTGTCATCTTTTTTTGGCCAGAATTTCTTTGGGGAGGAGCCTCGGAATTCTTGGATTTTGGAATCGTTTTCGATGGAAGTTAGGTCGTTTACGATTAACCTTGCATTGCCGGATTCATGTCTTGAGGCGGAGACATTCATGATGATTACCTTGCCAACTTCCAAAAGATCGCGGTTTTTTTCAATGATGTCGTCCTTGAAAATTGCAACTTCAAACACGCCGGTGAGGTCGGAAATATGCAAGAATGCGAATCTGCCTCGGCTGCCGCTTCGTTGTTTCAAAATGCTAATCACGCCTGCCATTTTAACGGTGAATTCGCTGGAATCCTCCGGTAGCATTTCATTTACTTGCGTGAAAGACTTGATTTCATAACGCTCAATTCTTTCGGAGAAATTCACCAATGGATGCGATGAGAGGTAGAATCCGAACGCTTCAAATTCTGCGAGGAGTGCCTCGTTTGGTGTCATTTTTGGGGCTTGCTTCATTGTAGGGCGAGTTTTGACCTCGGCATCGCCAAAAAGGGAGAACTGGGAATCGTCGACTTTTTCCTTTTCCGCGTAACTTAAAATGATTTGAATATTCTGCAGAATTTCGTTTGTATTTGGGTGGAGTTTTGAAAAACCGCCTGCTTTTGCTAACCCTTCAACAACCTTTTTGTTTGAAAACTTCGTTCCAAGACGCTCCGCAAAGTCAAAGACATCTGTGAAGTTTCCGTTTTTTCGTTCTTCTTCAATTTGTGTTGTTGCAATTTCACCGACTCCCTTAATTGCGGATATCGCGTATTCGATTTTGCCATCAACAATTTTGAAAAATGTGCTTGATGTATTGACATTTGGCGTGATGAACTCAATTCCGCAGTGCTTTGCTTCGGCGATGAAAATGTTCAGGTTATCGGTATTGCCGATATCAAGGTTCAAAAGCGAAGTGTAGAATTCTAATGGATAGTGTGCTTTTAAATAAGCTGTGTGAAATGAAATTACGGAATAAGCTGCGGCGTGTGCTTTGTTGAAACCGTATCCTGCGAATTTTTCAACAAGGGCGAAAATTTCTTCGGCTTTTTTTGTTTCAACGGAATTTTTTTTGGCACCGTCGATGAATTTTGTTTTTTGCCTTTCCATTTCGTCTTTGTCTTTTTTACCCATCGCCCTTCTAAGCATGTCGGCTTCGCTGAAGCTGTATCCCGCAAAAACTTGGGCAATTTTGATGACCTGCTCCTGATATATTATAATTCCATAAGTGCCTTTGAGGGTATCTTCAAAAAGTTCGTGGGGATAAACGATTTTTTCCTTGCCGATTTTCCTCAAAATGAACGATGGAAGGTTTTCCATTGGTCCGGGGCGGTTAAGGGAAGTTAAGGCGATGATATCATCGATGGTATCAATTTTCATTTGCTTCATTGCGTCGCGTGGAATTGCGGCATCAAGTTGGAAAACGCCTTTTGTCAGTCCATTTTGGAGGAGTTCGAATGTTTTGGGGTCATCAAGTGGAATTTTATTCAAAATGATTTCAACGCCAGTGTTTTCTTTGACCAAAATGCAGGCTTTTTTTATGACGGTCAAAGTTTTCAAACCAAGGAAATCGAATTTTACCAATCCGGCCATTTCTGCCATTTTCATGGAATACCCAACGGCGGGGATATCCTGTTCTTCGGATTTCACCAGTGGGACGGATTTGCAGAGGTCGTCGTTGCTGATAATAATTCCGGCTGCGTGGGTTGAAGTGTGGCGAACGAGTCCTTCAAGAGTCATGCCGATTTCAAGAAGATTGGCGATTGTGTCATCGCTGGATTTCTGTTCTTGTAAATCTTTATCCATGGCAATTGCTTGCTCAAGGGTGACTGGTGCAGTTGGATTAAACGGAACCATTTTGCAGATTCTATCAACGACGGTATAGGGAATTTGAAGAACCCTACCGACATCTTTTAAAACGGCGCGGGCTTGAAGTCTTCCAAATGTGACAATAGCGGCGACTTTCTCCCTTCCATATTTCTGCTGGACATACTCAATCACTTTGTGGCGTTCTTCTTGGCAGAAATCGACATCGAAATCCGGCATTGAAACACGCTCTGGATCGAGGAATCTCTCGAAGAAAAGACCGTATCGCAGTGGGTCAAGATCCGTGATATAAAGCGAATATGCGACTAAGCTACCAACTCCGGATCCCCTTCCCGGGCCAACGGCGATTCCATTTTCCTTACTCCATTTGATGAAATCCGAGACTATGAGGAAGTATCCGTCAAATCCCATTTTGGAAATAATGCCAATTTCGTATTCAAGGCGTTTGGTGTAATCTTCCTTTGCAAAGCCTTTGGTCATTCCAATATCCAAAAGGCGTTTTTCAAGCCCTGCCCTTGCTTGGGTTTGCAATTCGAATGCTTCGTTTTCTGCGAACTTTGGCATTATTGGCGACGATGGCTTTGGGTAATAATTGCATTTTTCCGCGATGAAATTGCCGTGGGATATTGCCGATGGGAGATCCCTAAAGAGTTTTTCAAACTTTTGTTCTGTTTTGAAATTATGATTTGGTGTGAACATTTGCCTGTCTTCTTCAACGGTGAAACGCCCTGTTTTCACGCACAGAAGGGCATCTTGTGAAGGGAAGAGTTCTTCGTTGTCGAAATATGATGAATTCGTGGCAACAATTGGGAGTTCATTTTCGCATGCGAATTTTATTAAATCTGCTTCCTTTTTAATTTCATCTTGTTCATTTGTGAATCTAGATATTTCGGCGAAAATATCAGATTTTGTGAAAAATGGGTTGATGAGCTTTAGAACTTCAATCGATGGAGAAATGACGATGATATCCCCGCGGAATTCTTCAAGGATTTCGACCGGCAGATTTCCGCTTCCGTTTATGGCAAATTCGGAATTGGTTATTTGAAGAATGTTTGCATAGCCTTCGTTGTTTTTTGCGTAAAGGGAGATTTCACCGATTTCGCGGTTGAGTTTGTGGAGTTTCATTGTGACGCCAATGATGGGCTTTATGCCGTATTTCACGCACTCGTTTGAAAATTCAAGAGAACCGAAAAGGTTGCCATCGTCGCAAATTGCAAGGGATTCCATTGCGTATTTTGTTGCAATTGAGACCGCTTCCTTGATTTTCAGTGTGCTTGTGCAAATGGAATATTCACTTTTAAGCTTTAAATGCGTGTACATTCGTGCAGATTTTTATATGGAATATTTCTGCCAAGGTTGGAAATTAAAGTAAAGTCTTTTTTTTTGGCGATAGATGTTTTTTTTGCGTCACTCCATTGGTTTGAATTTAAAAAGCGAAACATTGTGTCGTTTCCGCCTCTCTCAAGAAAATTTTTTTTTCTTTTCCATTGTGTGGAATGTAAAACGATTACATTATCGTAATTTCTTGCGAGGCTCTTTTCCAGTAAAAGAGGGACTTCAAAAAACGCGATTTTGGAAAACCGCCTTGCCTTTCGTTCAAATTCGTGCATCATTTTATAAAGTTTTGGGTAAAGAATTGCTTCCAGAATTTTAAGTGCGTGTTTATCATTGAAAAGAATTTGAATTAATTGTTCCTTGAAAGATGTCTCCAAAAATGTTTCCATGGTAAATTTTTTTTTTATTTCTTCAAGTGTACTACTTTGATGATACAAAATGCGAATGGCTTCGTCGCAGTTGAAAACGGGGAAGTGTTTGGAAATGTGCCTTAAAACCGTGCTTTTCCCGCAGGCGACTCCGCCCGTTATCGCAATTTTTTTCATTGAGTTGCGAAAACCTCGTCGAACAATTTCCAGAGCAAAGTCCCATTCGATGCCTTGACCAAGATATTTTGATAACCCTTGGCAAACTCTTGATTTTCATCAAAGAACTGTTTTAATTCGGCATAATTTGGGAAATATTTTGCACCGTCAATTTTAACTTTTGCGAAGTGTTCGCCAACGAGAATACAGTCAAAACCTGTAAGAAATGGGGCGATATCATTGTGGAAATTCTGGGAATCGCCGCCAAGTTCGCGGATATCACCAAGAATTGCTAGTTTTGAGCCATTCATTTTTTGGAAATTTGATATTGCATTTTTCATTGATGATGGTGATGCGTTGTAGCTTTCGTCCATAATTTTTACGCCGTTCCATTCAACGATGTTGCCTCTTCCTTTTAGTGTTTGCAGGGATATTTGAGGAATTTGCTCTTGTAGAATGCTCTCAATTGCAAGAATTGCAAGGCAAAACATTTCCGTCTGATTTTCAGAATAAATTGCTTCCACGCTGAAGTTTCGTGAATCATATTCAAATGTAGTTTTTCCGTTGGTATGTGAAATTTTTTGTTTTTCGTTGAAAATGCAAATCTCGTTTTTGGAGTATTTTTCAATCAATTGTGGATTGTGGCAAAATCGCTGGAAAAGTTCGTGGGTTATGAATGTTTTGAATGTTTTTTCGCCTTCCATAATTTCGAATTTTGCTTCGAGAATGCCATCAAGACCATTTGGGAAATTGCCTGAGTGGTTTTCTTTTGCGTTGGTTATTATTCGGAAATCGCATGGTGCGAGTGTGATTAGATCCTTAATTTCGCCGGCGTGGTTCATGCCCATTTCAAGAACAAGAAATTTGCAATTCGCGGGACAATTTAGAATCGTAACGGGAACGCCGATGTGGTTGTTGTAATTTCCAAAGTTTGCGAATGTTTCTGCGTGATGGCTCAGCGTGTTTGCGATTAATTCTTTCGTTGTGGTTTTTCCAACGGAGCCAGTTACCGCAATCGTTTTTGTGCCGTTTTGCTTCAGGAATTTAAACTTTTCGTGTGCGAGTTCTTGAATGAATTTTAGGGAATCCTCAACAACAAGGTTGAATTTCGAATTTTGTGTGAGGTTTTCGGGAAATGTGTTTATGTCAAAATTTTGGATTCCATCAATCTGGAGTTGGGAAATCACGCCGATTGCGCCGTTTTCAAAGGCGGAATTCACGAATTCAAAACCGGAGACTTCGCCGCCCTCAAGTGCGATAAAAATTGAGCCTTCTTTGCAGTTTCTGCTGTCGAATCGGAAAGTTTTGTTGAGGCTAAATTGAAGGAAGTTTTGCATTGTTGATTGTGTCTAAGTTGATGTCCATTGCGTCAAGTTTGTATTCCCCACTTGGGATTGAGGCTGGTTCGGATTTGTGGTTTTTTGATTTTCCAGAGACGCCTTTGGAAATTTCAAGTTCAGGAACGCTTAAATCAACATTTGGTTTTCCGTCTTTTTTGCGGTCTTTTGGTGAATCGTTTGGTGAAGATTTTGGTTTTTCGGGGGTTGGCTTTTGTTCAATTTTTACAGGCGAAGGCTTGGCTTCCTCCTTTTCGGGTTTGGTCGCGGA
>CAMAVG010000029.1 GCA_945861605.1 Rickettsia typhi | reverse complement strand
AAGGCTGGTAAAATTATCGACGACCTTCAAGAAAATGTTACGCAAGCGGGTTTTATTGTGACTTTTGAAAAAGAGAAGGATGGTCCTCCACAAACAACGGATATTTACTATGAAATTTTTGGCGATTCACTTCAAAAAATGCAAGTTGCAGTGCAGGAAATGAAGGATTACCTGAACAACCAAGTTGTTTTGCAAAATGTGGAAGATACCCGACCACCTGAAAGAATTGAATACCAAGTTCTTGTGGATAAGGAGCTTGCAATGAAGTATGATATCGATGCTTCGGTTATTGCGGGATATGTCAAACTTGCAACAAATGGCGTTTTGATTGACAAATACTCGCCGGATTACCTCGACGCAAAATCTGAAATCCTTCTTCGATACCCAGCACAGGAGCGAAACCTCGCAAGAATTATGAACAGTTTTCTTGTAAAGAATGGGAAGTCTATTCCAATTTCAAACTTTGTCAAAATTACAAAAGCCCCTGAATTGGTGGAGATTCTGCGTAAAAATGGAAGGCTGATGCTCGCCGTCAAAGCAAATGTGAAGGAGAAATACACCGATGAAACCGGTAAGGTTGTTGATGTTATTAAATCCCAAGAAAAAGAAAAAATATTCAAAGATATTCAAAAAATCGCAAAAAAACATTCTGTTGAGATTTTCGCCGGCGGAACGGACGAAGACCAACAGGAAACAATGGCGTTCTTGCAAAATGCGTTTTTGATAGCCCTCGTCGCAATTTTCCTCATTTTCCTAATTGAATTCAATTCATTTGGTTATGCGTTTATTATCATGAGCTCCGTCTTCCTTTCGATAGTCGGCGTTTTGCTTGGGCTTGTTATTTCGCAAAATCCACTCAGCATTGTTATGTGTGGAATTGGAATTATTGCCCTTGCGGGAATTGTTGTGAGTAACAACCTGATATACCTTGATTTCTTCCAAGAATTTAAGAAAGACCTCACACACGAAAGCGATGCCTCAATTAAAGAAGCGTTGATAAAAGCCGCACTTCTTCGTGCAAAACCAATTTTATTAACCAGTGCAACAAATGTTGTAGGGCTTCTTCCGGCAATGTTTGGAATTGGAATAAGCTTTGAAACAGCAGTTCTGACCTTGAATTCTCCAACTTCTCAGTGGTGGATTCAACTCTCTTCGGCAATTGCAGGTGGATTAACTTTCTCAACTATCTTGACTTTATTTTTTACCCCTTCTAAGGTACTACTTTATTTAAGACTCAGGGGGTATGTTGCAAAAACTCGCAATCGTATTGGTAATTTTAGCGGCAAGTTGTTCAAAAAAACCAAGCTACACATCAAACGCAAATAACACGGAATTCAACCAGAAGTATAAAAACCAATCACGAACGATTCCACTTCAAAACCTGAACTACCTTGATGACAAAAGCCCATTTACACAGAGCGGGTATCAATATTATTCCCAAAAAATCACAAATCTTGAGGAAAAATACCAAGAAAATGCAGAATACTTTGACTTCCTAAGCAAGAATGACTTTTCAAGAATGAAGAATATTACAGTTGAAACCCTTCCGCGGGATAACTACGAATACATAAAACTTGCGCGAAATGGTCTTTCAAACGAATTAAACAAGCTGAACAAAGTTGAAATAGAATACATCTTGTTCATCAAACAGGCAACAGTTGCAAAAGCATCGGTTGAATATCATGGCGATCCAATAGTCCACCCATTCACATACCAAGAGGCTAAAAGATCCGACCGCCACATAGTAATGGGCGATGAATACCCAAGGTGGGATTCAGCCTGCGGTGCTGGTATTTGCTAGGTTACTTGCAGAATTTATACGAAAGAATTTTGTAAGCAAGCTTTGCGGCAAGGAAATCACAAAAATGCATTCCTTCCTTTGGTGCAAGTTCGTTGATATCCGCACCAACAACATTTGAAACATTCATAACCGCTTTAATTATTGGTAGGACATCGTTCCAAAAAAGTCCACCCGGTTCTGGGGTTCCGGTTGCCGGCATGACGCTTGAATCAAAACCGTCGACATCGAATGTTAAATAAACATTTTTTCCTTTAAACCATTTGAGGTCTTCCTCCAGATTCCACTCGGTTTTCGTTCTTGCCCAGTTAATTTTAATTCTGTGCGAATTTGCTTCCAAAAATGGGATTTCACTTTGCGAAATATTGCGAATTCCGTATGAAACAAGTTTGATGTTGTCAAAATCAAGACATCTGCGAAGTGCTGAAGCGTGAGAGTTTGGCTCATCATTGTAGGAATCTCTAAGGTCGGCGTGGGCATCGAAGTGAAGAATTACGAGGTCGTCATATTTCCGTGCAAATGGTTTGATTGTTCCAATTGTGATAGAATGTTCGCCGCCAAATGTCATTGGAAATTTTCCATCGTCAAGAATTTTTTGAATTATTGCTTCCAAAGTATCGATTTCCTGATTCAACTTGTTTGAAACCGATGGTTCTTCAAGGGTACAAAGTGGGAATGAAGTGAATGGTTCGCACCAAAATTCGTCGTCAAAAAGTTCAACTTGGTGGCTGGCTTTTATCATCGCCTTTGGACCGTTTCTCGTTCCGCCTTCATAACTTACCGAAGATTCCAAGCCAAATGGGACGATTACAACCTTTGCGTTTTCATATGATGTTTCATCTTCAAGTGCCAAAAACCCCTTATCTTGAGGCATAATTTTCAATTTTTGTGACATATACAAAAAATAACATACGGGAAAATGGTCATGATAATTGGAAAAATCAAGGAGTTTTTACCAACACTTCGTTATATTTCAATACAACAAATGCTTGCTGGGCGAGGGATTCTTTCGTCAGAACAACTTTGTATTTGCATTGCAGAAGTGATGTATCGACATCAATGTGTGAAACAAGGACATCCGTGCATTTCAGAAATGGAACATTTGCGATATTTGCATCTTTTTGGATGTATGTAATCTTGTTAGCAATGCAAATTCCGTTTTCATCGCAAAATTTCTTGCCGTCAAGGAAATCCTTTTTCATTCCAAGCTTTCCACGCCAAATTGATTGAACGAATTCCTCCTGTTTTTGCGAAATTATGTAGTACTGCCCTGAATCGCGAAATACGAGTGAATTTTCATTGGCGATGATATCCGGTGTTTTCGAGTAAATGAAAATCAAAAGTCCAACAACGCAAAGAATTAATCCCGTGATTTTCAAAACTGTTTTAATCAAAAACATCAACAAAATTCCGCAAATTAACAAAAGAACGGATTCCAGAGGGATCTCCTTAAGTGCGACGAATGAATATTCAAAATTGGAGATATACTCCGAACCTGATATCATCTTCGAAATTGATTCAAACATTGTTTTGCCAAGAAAAATATTTAGAAAACTCGTTTCAAATGGCGTAATAGTCAAGAGAAAAAACAAAACACCAACAGGCATAATCATGAATGTAAAAAGGGGAATTGCTAAAATGTTGACAAGCGGATTCACCAGCGAAACTGTTCCAAAGTGATACAAAACCACGGGTGCCGTCACAAGTGTAATCGCGAAAGATGACTTAACAATTCCCACACAATAACGCAAGAAAATGTTTTTCACTCCCCATGAATTGTCGATTATCATCGCAAGAGTTAAAATTGCCAAGAACGAAAGTTGAAACGATGCAAAAAACAACGCGTGTGGAACGAACACCAAAAGTGCAAAACCGGAAAACACCACACCCGCCAAACACCGCGGCTTAACACTAAAAAATGCCGCAACCACGCCAAAGAATATCATAACAAAGCTGCGAATTCCCGGAATTGGCATTCCTGCAACGGCAAGGTATAAAAATGAAAACAAAAGCGAAAAAACCATCGCAGGAATTTTCACATTCCAATTTCTTCGAACGGTTGATGACAGTGCGAGAAACCTTGCCGTGAAGCCATAAACCAAAAACACGATAATTGAAATATGAAAACCCGAGATCGAGATTATGTGAGTCAATCCGCTTGCCCGCAGAATATCATTCGTTTGCGTTGAAATCCGTGATGTCTCCCCAAGAAAAAGAGCTTCGGCGATACTCAAAGGTTCGTTCGCAATTTTGTATGTATCGGCAAAGTTTTGAAGTTTTTTCAGGAAAAATGTGCGAATGTGAACCGCATTTGTGAAGAAATTTTCAGAATTATGTTTCTTAATATTTTCCTGCGAAATATCATCAATAAAGGCAAAGGCTGAATACCCAAGAAAGCGATATTTGTTTTCGATGTCATAACCTGTTGGATAAACTTTTTTTGGGAGAGGAAAAATATTCAAAACGCCGCGAACTTTCGAGTTTTCCTGAAGGTCAAGACCGTCGCAATTTCTGCAATATGCCATAATTTTCCCTTCAATTGGAAGATTGCTCGAAAGATTTTGAACATTGGAAAGAGTATATTTCACCGATTTTTCCTTATGCGAAATGCTTTCAAGTGTTGCAATGACTTCGACTCCATCGTGCTTTTCCGTTATTAGCGTTTGGTTGTAAATTCCAAAATTCACCAACATTGAAAGAAATCCAAGTGAAAAAATGACGAATCGCGTTGCATTGCGAAATGTTAAAACGGCAAGAATGCCGGCGAAAACCCATAATCGGAAATAGCAAGTTGTAATTCCAAGCAAAAACAACACAAAGTTGAAAACCAAATGATAATTTTCTTGCTCTTTAATTTTCGCGAACTCACTTTGGAAGAATAAGCAAATATTTGCAATTAAATTTTTCATACTATGCAATTTGGCGTTCTTGGTTTTCCAGTTAAACATTCTCTTTCTCCATCAATTCACAATTTATGGTTCAAGGAAAATAATATTCAAGCACAATATAATCTTCTTGAATGTGAAAAAGTTGAGGATCTGGAAAATTTTGTCACTTCCTTGGAGGAAAAAAACTTCGCAGGAATTAATGTGACTCTGCCATATAAAAACGCAATGTTTGAAATTGTGAAGGCTAGGGGTTTTGAAATTTCCGAAACCGCGGAACTTTTGAGAAGCGTGAATACTGTGGATTTTCGTCAAAAAATTGCCACGAACACTGATGTCCACGGCTTTTTGCAAATTTGCAAGGTTTATGAGGACGACCATGTTTTAGTCATTGGCGGCGGCGGAGTTGCCTCATCGGTAATTACTGCATGCCAAATTTCAAACCCGCACGCGAACATTACAATCACCAACCGCACAATCGAAAAAGCACAGGCGATATCCGAAAATCTTATGTGCGATCTATATCTTGGCGATATTTCCAAACTTGATCTTTCCAATTTTGAAATCATAATCAACGCAACTTCACTTGGTTTGAATAGCGAAATTCTGCCGCTGAATTACAACACATTGCGGAAATCCACAAAATGCTACGACACAATTTATTCGCCAAAAATGACGCCATTCCTTGAAAGTGCAAAATCGAGAGGGTGTCAAATTCAAAATGGAGCAATGATGCTTGTGCATCAGGCTACTAAGGCGTTTGAATTATGGCACGATGTTAAGCCATCGATTGATTTGGGAAAGAAAGTGATGAAGGAGTTTTTACTGTAGAATATTTGCAAATAATTGCAAAAAAAGCACGCGGTGAGTGCATCACCGCATAGGAATTATTGTGGTTGAGCAAGATCCCACTTGAACGGATTGCCGTTGGAATCGAGCATCATATCACCAGATGAATTTGTGATTGCCATGTAAACACCTTGACCGGTGTGCGTACCAATAAACTTAGAAGGTATAACTTCTTGAGATTGGAAGTACATTTTTACTTGAGAACCACGAGATGTAGGGTTATTTTTTGAAGCAGTTTTTGCACCACCTTTTGCACCACCTTTTGCAGCCATATTTTTATATAAAAATTATTATTTTACTTTTGCACCACGCAATTTTTTGCCTTCAAATTCTTTCATCGTGCCTTCGTTTGATTCGTCTGCAGAGTCCGGAGTTTTCCATCCACCGACATTCATATCAAAGTTTAGACCAATTTCCACAAGAACATTCTTGATTTCATCAAGAGATTTTCTTCCAAAGTTTGGCGTTTTGATGATATCAGATTCGCTGCGTTGAACAAGTTGACCAATGTAGTGAATATTTTCATTTGTAAGACAGTTGCTTGAGCGAACGGAAAGTTCAAGATCTGAAACTCTTTTGTTGAAAAGATCGGTGTAGTCAAATGAAGTTGTGATTGCTTTGAGGCTTGATGTCCTTTGTGTGATATTTTTTTCTTCGAAATCAACGCAAATTGACATAAATTGTCTGAAGATATATGCAGCATGACCAAGAGCGGCTTTTGGCGTAATTGAACCGTTTGTTTCGATTGTGATATCAAGACGATCGTTTTCAACGGAATTTCCAGATACTGCGTTTGTGATCGAAATGCCAACTTTTTCAATTGGTGAGAAGAATTGATCGACATAAATTGTGTTTACGGCGTATCTTTTTGGGTCAACCATTTGAACTCCAAGACCTTTTTCAACGCCTATTTCAATTTCAAATGAGCGAGTTCCTGTTGCTGTGCATATCTCCATGTCAGGATTGGCGATTGAAACATTAGAAGGGCATTGGATATCGCGCGCTGTAACTTTGCCGGATTTGCTTATTTTCAGAATCAGAGTTGCGGTGTTTGAATCCATTTTCACTGCAAGTTTTTTTAAATTCACTAAAACTGCGAAGCAATCTTGAGTAATTCCATCAATTGTGGAATATTCGCTTTCGAGTCCTTCAGCTTTGATATACGAAACAGAATTGCCTTCGATGCTTGAAAGCAGAACTCTTCTTAGTGAATTTCCGATTGTTGTTCCGTAGCCCTTTTGAATTGGGTACATTGAAAATGTCTCCCTAACATCACTTATGTGTGATGTACAAGAAAGATTTTCGGGAAAGATAATATTCTTGTATATATCAAGTTTTTCTGACATGCTTATTAATAAAAACTATACTTTTCTGATTTTTCTTGATCTGCAACCATTGTGAGGAATCGGCGTTGCATCTGATAGCAATGTAATTACATATGCTTGACCGTTTTTGCCTACTGTTTCAGATGGATTTGCAAGTGCTTTTACCGCAGATTCCCTTGAGGAGTTTGGTCCTTTTAAGATAATTGAAGCAGCCTTAATTCCATTTGCAAGAAGCCATGTGCGGGCTTTTTCTCCAACAACTTGACCAGCATATGGTGTAGATTTTTTAGGACCTTTGAATCCAGAAGAACCGGCAGATGCTTGAAATAGAACGGCACCAGACTGCGTTGTTATTGAAAGAATGATGTTGTTAAAAGTGGACTTAATGCATACATAAACGACTTGAACATCTTGAAGTTTGCGTGTGTCTTTTTTTTTGGTAATCGCTTTATTTTTCATGGTAGATATTATTATTTTTTACCTCTTTTTTTACGTGTTTTAGCATTTGTTTTAGTATTTTGACCGCGAACAGGAAGACCTTTTCTGTGTCTAGAACCTCTGTAAGTTCCTTTTGATATAAGCGATTTGATTGAGTCAACAACTTCTTTTCTGCGATCACCTTCAACGGTGTAATTTTTTACGATAAAATCACGAATTGCAGCAAGTTGTTCTTCTGTAATTTCAGGAATTCTTGTGTCCTCTGAAAGACCAAGTGATGCACAAATATGTTTGGAAGTTGTCAGGCCGATTCCGTGAATGTATGTTAATGCGATGACAAGTCTTTTGTTTAGCATCTCAACACCTGCGATACGAACTGAAGTTGGTGCTCCAAGTCTGATTTTAGCTTGCTTCCCTTGTGGAGCTTGAGCTTCAACTGGCTTTTTGTTTTCGAATTTTTTTTCTGTATTTTTCACTGCTGTCATAATGATATTATTAACGTTTTGAGAATTGTTCTTTTCTTCTCGCCTTTCTTAGACCCGGTTTTTTACGCTCAACAATGCGGGCGTCTCTTGTTAGAAGTCCAAGGCTTTTGATTGTAGATTTTAACTCTTCGGAGAACCCTGCGAGAATTTTTGCGATTGCGTGTCTGATAGCGTAAGATTGTGAAGAAATACCGCCGCCGTGTGCTTTAACATTGATTGAAAAACCGTCAAATGATGTGTCAGACGCAGTAAATGCGAATAGGGCGGTCATTACACTGTAAGAGCCAAGATATTCGTAGCCATCTCTTCCGTTGATTGTGAATGAGTGTTTTTCTGATTTTGAAAGTGTAACGGAAGCAACTGATGTTTTTTTGTTTCCGGTTGCGTGGTGTGATACCAATTCTTTAGCTTTGTTCATACCTATTATATTTTTAAAATTTCAGGTTTTTGTGCTTCGTGTTTGTGGGAGTCGTCCTCATAAACAAATAATTTGCCAAACTGTGCGTTGCCAAGTGGTCCGTTTGGAACCATTCCGCGAACTGTTTTGCGAATGTATTTTGACATAACACCTTTTCTGATGGCTTCGCGTGGTGTGACGGTTTTTTCACCTCCAACAAAACCTGTGTGATACCAGTATTGTTTTTCATTTAATTTTTTACCTGTGAAAACAACATCTTTAGCATTGATGATTATTACATAGTCTCCGTTGTCAGAGTTCGGTGTAAATGAAGCTTTGTGTTTTCCGCGTAAAATATTTGCAACTTTCACGGCAATTTTTCCTAGAGGGGCTGACGCAGCATCGATGATGTACCACTTTCTATCAGTGTGTTTGATATACACAAATTCTGTATCATTAAAAGAATTAGGACGCATTTTTTAAAATTAAGTTTTTAAGCATTCAGCTTTTGAAAAAAGATTTTTTATTTGTCAAGGGAATTTTATAAATTAATGATAATTTCTTTTTCAATTTCAAGTTTGTGACCATAATAAAAAATGATATCCTTGCCATAACTTGCGCGGGAAATTAGTAAATTTGCAAGCTTTTCTGCGGTTTTTTTGCTGATGCCCCCACTAACATTAACAAGACAAACCGTGCCGTGAAATAGTAAAATCGTGCCATAGCATAGGCATAATCTTGTTTCGTTATCAAGATTTTTCACCTTTTCGTTCCACATTTTCTCATCGATTTCAAAGTAAGAAAGCGGGACATTCCAAATAATTTCCCTGCCAAATATTGTGCCAAGTTTCTGCATATTTTTCTTTGCGGTGAGTTTCTCAAGTAAAATTTCCGGAGAAAAATGCCAAAACACATTCTTTGCGAAGGATTTCATCGCGTGTTGAATTGGGAAATCTTGAAATAAAATTTCACCTGAAAACGGTTTTTGAGTAAAAATATCCGCATCGCAATTTTCAATATAAACAACAGATGATGGCGGGATTGTGATATCCAAAACCCGTGAATTTTCTTTGAATTTGAAGTCGTTGAAGGTGATCATGGCTTGTCGTGTTTGAATTCCTTGTTGAATGGGTTGCATTTTAAAATTCGCAAAAACGCCTTACTTCCCCCCTTAATAATGCCATATTTCTTGATAGCTTCGATTGCATAAGTTGAGCATGTTGGGTAAAAATTACACTGCCTTCCAAGAAATGGACTTAAGAATATTTTGTAGAAATATATTGGAATTATGAAGAAGAAAGTTAGAATTTTTGATATTTGCCTCATTGTAAAATTTCAATTGTTGAGGAATCTACTTCAAATTTTTTGGAAAAATCAGCTTTTTCAAAGTGAATTAATGCAAGATATTTCCCACTGCAACAACCCAAAACCTTTCCAACTTTTTCTTCGTTTTGAAGGATATCTGTGCCTTTGGTAATGGAAAGTTGTGATGCAAAACCACAAACTTTCTTGCGAATCACACCCGTGTGTTTTGTGCGAGAAATCAACTCCTGACCTAAATAACACCCCTTCGTGTATGAAATCGCGTGAAGGTTGTCGAATCCGTAATCAAGAATAATTGATTCTTTTTGCGTCAAATCGTGGAAGCCATCGGCAATTTTTAGTTTGATTCTATTTTCGTGATATTCCTGCGTGTTATCAAAAATTTCCGCTTCCTTGATTGCATAAAACCCTAGATTGCTATTGCGAGGATCGACAATAAAGCCATCAATTTGCGTGAAGGAATGGAGTAATTTGAGACTTGTCTTTTCGAGGTGAAAATCCGCCGACATTTTATACATTGAAATATATTTTATGAAGTCGTCTTGAAAATTTTTGTTTATTGCGATGCAATTTTGCTTGGACTGAATGAAGAGGAAGTCAAACATAAACCTTCCGTTTGGCGTCAAAAGACAGGAATAAACAATGCTTTCAGCCCTTTCCTCAATTGAATTTGTTGCAAGGTTGTGAAGAATTTTTATTGCGTCGATGCCAGTCACTTTTATGATTGCAAAATCGTCAAGATATCCCATTTTTTTGCATTAATTTTCCAATATAAATAGGCTTTCCAATTTTTTCAAGTTTTATTTTTTGTATTACTGTACTAGTACGCTATAACACTTTTAGAGTTGCCTTGTGAAGCGGAAAACGCCGCCGAAAGTGTTTTGGGAATTGATGTTTCCGCGGTTTTGAATGTACAACATTTGGAGGGATA
>CAMAVG010000028.1 GCA_945861605.1 Rickettsia typhi | reverse complement strand
ATTCCAATATAACAAGGGAGGACTACTGCAAGATGGTCGAAAAATCAATTTCGTACATAAAAAAAGGGGATATCTTCCAAATCGTGCCATCAATTCGCTTTTACAAGGAATATTCCAAGCACCCAACGGAATTTTACAACAAATTGAAGGAAATAAATCCATCGCCGTATATGTTCTATTTTTCGTCAAGCCATAATGGTGAGCGATACAATTTAATAGGAGCAAGCCCCGAAATGCTAATCAATTGCAAGGAAAATGAAATTACTCTTCGCCCGCTTGCCGGCACAATTAAACGCGGCGAAAACGACTTAGAAGACGAAGCAAATGCGAAAATTTTACTATCGGACGCAAAGGAGATCTCCGAACACCTAATGCTTCTTGATTTAGGACGCAACGATGTCGGTAAGGTTTCAAGCAAGGTTTTCGTTGAAAAGCAAATGGAAATTGAAAAATACTCCCATGTAATGCACATAAGTTCCACAGTAAAGGGCGTGAAATCGCCGACAGTTGATATGGTTGATATTCTGAAATCGGGTCTTCCCGCCGGCACACTTTCAGGTTCGCCAAAAATTCGTGCAATGCAAATTATTGCTGAGCTTGAGGACATCAGCAGGGATTTCTACGCCGGAACCGTTGGGTATATTTCCTCTGAAATTCTTCAAACTTGCATAGTCCTTCGCTCGGCGTTGATCAAAAACGGAGTGGTCTACACTCAATCAGGAGCAGGCGTCGTGTACGATTCCACACCGGAAAAAGAGTACGCAGAATGTATTCAAAAAGCAACGGCAATCGCAAAAGCAAGCTTATGAACTACACACAAAATGGCGTGATCCAGAAGATAATCGCAACGCAACTTGTTGAACTCATTGCACAAACCCCCTGCGATGTTTCCTCGATTTTGGATATCGGATGCGGGACGGGTTTCCTTGCACAAAGGCTTATCGAAAAAGGGTTTTCTTCAGAAAAAATTCTTCAAGTTGACGCCAATTGCGAGTCCCTCAAAATTGCACAACAATTTGCAAAAACTCAAATAATTGATTTCAACGCACCGTTAAATTTTGAACATAAATTCGATATCATAACCTCATCGATGTCGCTTCAATGGGCGGAAAATTTACAAGAAACCATCAAAAATATTAAATCATTGCTGAATAAAAACGGTGTTTTCATCGCTTCAATTCCAATGGATGGCAGTCTTTCCGAGGTCTACGACGCACTGGAAATTCCGCCTTTTAAATTTCCAAAAATTGATGTTCTCTCGCAACATTTAACGCTTATCCAAAGAAGAAAATTTCAAGAAATTGCGTTTATTGCACTGAAGAATTTGCATTCCTGTAATTTGAAAATTTCAAGTAATTCAACGCGAATTCGCCATCGAAATATTGCTTCTCTCAAAACAAAATTCACAATGTGGGATATCGGTTTTTTCATTTTCACAAATTAAGGCAAAAACTTTCACTTGCTTTTAATTTTTTTTGGAATTAGGAGGTCTCTGATTTAAAAAAGTAAATAAAAAATAAAAAAATATGTTCAATGTTATAAAAGAAACAATAAATTTTCACGGCAAGGAATTAACCCTTGAAACAGGTAAAATGGCACGCCAAGCAGATGGTGCAGTCATGGTTACATTTGGTAAAACTCAAGTTTTTTGCACAGTATGTTACAAAAAAAACAAGGATTCCACAAGCGATTTCCTTCCATTGACGGTCGTTTATCAAGAAAAATTTTACGCAAATGGTAAAATTCCTGGTGGATTTTTGAAAAGAGAATCAAAACCTTCTGACCGCGAAGTCCTCATTTCCCGCCTTATTGACCGCTCAATTCGCCCAATTTTTGAAGAATCTTTTAACGGCGAAATTCAAGTAATTTGCACGGTTATGTCATACGAGGAAAACTCCTCAACAGATGTTCCAGCCCTTCTTGGAGCAATGGCCGCACTGAAAATCTCCGGTGCACCAGTTGATGCAACAATCGCCGGTGTTCGAATTGGTCTTTCTGAAAACGGATTTTATGTAAACAATTCACCAATCACACCTGAATACGAAAAACTTGATATTTTCGTTGCTGGTACTCGCGATTCAATCTTGATGGTGGAATCCGAAATTAAAGAACTTCCTGAAACACAAGTGATTGAATCAATTGAATTTGGTCTTAACGCAATTGGCGATTTAACCGATTTACTTGAAAAATTCACAGTTGCATCAAATGCGTCAAATCCAAAAGAGCGTTTCTCAATTCCAACAACTTGCACAAAAGAACTTTACACAACACTAAAAACATTCATCTGGAACGATGTTAAAGCGGCTTATTCAATCGTTGAAAAACAAAAAAGAGTCACCGCCCTTAAAGAAGCTTCTGCAAAACTTGAAACTGAATTCTTCAAAGAGGAAACATCCGCACAAGAAAAAGCACAAATTTTGGAACTTTTCCACAAAATTGAAAAAGACTTCGTTCGTAACAGAATTCTTGACGAAAAAGTTCGTATCGACGGTCGTTCACTTGAGCAAGTTCGCCCAATTGAAATTGAACTTCAACCATTGACAATGACACACGGTTCCGCACTTTTCACTCGCGGGGAAACTCAAGCTTTAGCGGTTTTGACTCTTGGCAGCACAACTGACGAACAAATGCTTGATTCCATCGTCTCTTTTTCAAAAGATGACTTCATGCTACACTACAATTTCCCTGGGTATTCAGTAGGAGAAGTTGCCCGCATGACAGGCGTTGGCAGAAGAGAAGTTGGTCACGGAAACTTGGCAAGAAAGGCTATCGTGAACATTTTACCTTCAAAAAAAGTCTTCCCATATACAAAACGCATAGTTTCCGAAATTTTGGAATCAAATGGCTCGTCTTCAATGGCGACAGTGTGTGCAACATCACTTGTTTTAATGGCAGGTGGAGTTCCAACCACAGGTGCCGTTTCCGGAATTGCAATGGGTCTTGTTAAAGAAGGAGAAAGATTTGCCGTTCTTTCGGATATTATGGGCGATGAAGATCACCTTGGAGACATGGACTTCAAAGTCGCAGGAACAAAAGATGGTCTAACCGCACTTCAAATGGATATCAAAATTATTGGCATTACAGTTGAAATTCTTCGCACGGCAATTAAACAAGCTGAATCTGGAAGGACACACATTTTGAACATAATGAACGCTGCAATCTCCACACCATCGCTTGTCATGGCTGATTCCGCACCAAAAATCAAGACTTTCTCCATCAAAAAAGATAGAATCCGCGGGGTTATTGGGCAAGGTGGCTCAGTTATCAAGGACATCTGCGCAACTTCCGGTGCAACTGTTGAAATTTCAGACGACGGCACAGTGGCAATTTTCTCAAGCTCGCAAGCTTCAATCGATAAAGCCTACGAAATGGTGGGAAGAATTGCATTTGATGTCGAAACCGGCTCAATCCATAAAGGAAAAGTTGTGAAAGTTATTGAACACGGTGCAATTATTGAATTTTTCCACGGCAAAACAGGAATGGTTCACATAAGCGAATTGTGTGATTCACGCGTTGAATCCGTTTCTGATGTTGTCTCCGAGGGGAATTCAATTTTCGTCAAAGTTCTTCACGATGACGGGCAAAGAATCAAGCTCAGCATGAAATCTGTCGACCAAGAATCCGGTCAAGATATCGCTCACTTGCTAACTCAACGCTAAAATTCACCGTTGTTTGGAATATGAGAATCGTTCTTACATTTTTGCTTTTGCAATTTTGCGTTTTTGCAAAAAATCTAAACATCACACTGCCGCAAGAAGTTCTTCACACAAAAGATGAGCTTCTTGCACCCAACGCAGGCGATATTCAACTCGGCAATAAAAATGCCAAAGTTCGCGTTGTCGTCTTTGATTCCTACTCCTGCCACCACTGCGCAAATCTTTACAACGATACCCTCCCCGCACTGGAAAAAATGTATATCAAAACGGGCAAAATCCTGTTCATTCACAAGGAATTCCCGCTGGATAAACTCGCACTTTTTGCCAGCAAAGTCGTTCATTGCAGTGCGAATCCTGCGAAAACAATGCACGCAATTTATTCCAAACAGAACTCATTTTTGGTGGAAAATTACGAACAAAAACTGCTTTCAATCAATGGTGTGAACAGGGATTGCGTCTCAAAATTCGATGAAAACACCATAACAAAACCGGCATACGAATACTCCAAAATTCTTAATATTCACAGCACGCCAACCGTGTACATCAACGGGCAAGTCCTCGAAAAAAATGCGTTAAAATACTTCGTCACGAAAATTGATTCTGAACTCGAGAAAAAATAAAAATGCTTGACAATTAATTTTACTTGCTTGACTTTAGCAAAACAATTTTTTTAAAAAAATGCCGAAGTTAAAAACAAAATCCAGTGCAAAAAAGCGTTTTAAATTTAGCGCTACTGGCCTTGTAATTCGTTATGCAGCTAAACGCCGTCACAACCAAGGAAATAGATCTAAAAAACTCTTACGCGCAAGCAAAGGTCCCATCACTTGCAAGCCTGAAGTTGCTAAAATCATTAAAAAATATTTGTTTAATTAAGTAATATGTCAAGAGTCAAAAGAGGAGTTACCTCACACAGAAGGCACAAAAAAGTCCTAGAGCAAACCAAAGGTTTCCGTGGTCGTGCAAAATCATGTTTCAGAATTGCTATCCGTAGACTTCAAAAATCTTGGGAATACGCTTATGTTGGTAGAAAAATCAAAAAAAGAGACTACCGCTCCCTTTGGATTCAAAGGATCAACGCCGCAGTTCGCCTTCACGGTTTAAAATATTCAACATTCATGAACGGTCTTAAAAAATCTGGGATTCTTCTTGATAGAAAAATTCTTGCTGATCTCGCCCTTCACAATGAATCAGAGTTTGTTAAAATTATCGAAACTGTTAAAAAACATGTTGCATAACAAATGCTTACATCAATTTTAGCACTATTTCTCTATTTGATATTTGTTTTTTTTACAGTTTTTTCTCAAAAAACTGTTATTTCGCTTTACTTCCTCAGCTCTCTCTCAATCCCCCTCTTCATATTATACCAAACACACAACGCATCAGATGTCGCACTCACGGAAATCATAATTGGCTCGATTTTATCATTTTTTATTTTCTACGCAACGCATCGCCAAACCGTAGAAAGCTCAATTTCTCAAAAAATACACATATCCAAAATCATTTGCGTGTCAATTATATGCATCACGCTGTTTTTTTTGATGATATTCCTTGGGTTGACTCTTGAAAACATCGCATCAAGCACCACATATTCCACGCCATACAACACAAACGCATATTTTCAAACGCACATCAACAACACCGTGACGGCAGTTCTGGCGTCTTATCGCGGCTTTGATACCCTTGGCGAAACTCTAATAATTGCCGTTGCAAGCCTTGGATTGCCAACAATTTTGCATTCTACTCAGAAAAAGCCGTCCCAGAAGCCTTCGTGAGTGGCTTGTATGTTGGCAATTTGATGTCCTTATTCACCAACACTTTGACGCGAGTCCCTTGATCAAGTGTGATTGTTGGCTGGGTGTTGATTGCGTTTTTCGTTATGTCAGAAATCACGGTGCCAACTGACTTCGTGAAGGCTTGCGTTGCGATATTTACCGGATCTTGGATCACAGTTGTGGCACCCGTCGCACCGCCAACCGTAACAGTTTGCGGGTTTGTGTTTGTGATTGCATTCGCGATAATCGTCGTCACCAATGGGATTGTGCTAAGCAAAACGGACGATGTAATTCCGCCGATGTAATTGCTATCGACCTGCCCTGAAATTCCCGAGCGACCAAATTGATCGGACGCATAGCTGTCAATCGTCGCGGATACATTGTCGGGACGCATGATTCTTGACCATTTTATGACGATCCTCCCGCCGGCATTCGCTCCACTTCCGGCTGAACCTCCGGAAGAAGTGCTCGCGGCACCATATTCGCCGTACAATCTCGTTCCTTTTGGCACCAAGATATTGCGACCAACTTCAGCATAAACATCACGCGTGACAATCGCACGAACTTGACCTGATATCGATGAATTTACCGCAGTTTCAAGAACGGCATCGATAATACGACCCTGCGAGACAACATTTTCGGGGTTTTGAATACGCGTTGCGGAAATGATGGATTTTTCGTCCTCCTTGTCAATGTCAAGGTCGGTGTCCATGAAGATGAAATCGTGTGCATTTTTTTTATTTTTCTGCTTTAGTGGGGACTCAACGCCGCCAGTGAAATCCGTGATTAGGGATTTTTGTGTTTCACCGTCTTTTTTTGCGACTGGATCGCGTTTTTTCTTTTTTTGCTCAACATCAGGCGTGACAACCACTTCAGGCTTTTCATTTTTATCGCGAACGCTCACTTCCTGAATTTTGATATTGGGTTTTTCGCTGTCAACGGATTTTGGCTCCGGGATTTTGGGAATCAGGTCTGCATCTTCTGATTTAATTGTAGGCATTTGGATATCCAAACTTGGAAGTTCGATATCCTTCAATTCGGCATCGGCGATTGTCTGTTTCTTGACTTTGACTGGCTTTGGAGCAGGTTCGTCCATCACTGGTTGGTCACTTTGAACGCTTGAAATGTCGCTGACTTCGCTCGCGATTTGATCCTCAATTGTATCATTTTTCTTTTTTTTGCTTTTGTTGTCATCGCCAAGAACAAGAAATAACACAAAACAAACGGCAATTGCAAGCATTACCATGTTTTTTGGCTCCTTTAGTTTTGAAATTACAGGGATTCCGCCGTTGCCGCTGCCATCATTGGAGCTTTTTTTTGCTTTTTGCTTTTTTTTGGTTTTTTTCTCATCAGCTTTTGAATCTTCGTCGTCAAATTCGTCATCTTCTTCAAGATCGTCGTCCATCACATCGAAATCATTGTCGATTTCATCATCGCCGCCGTGTTCATCGTATTCAATATAGTCTTCGTCGTCTTTTTCATCGTGAGCCTTCTTTGTGGTTGGCAGTTCTTCGAAGTCGTTCTCAAATGCGTTTTCGTGTTCATTTGAAGACCTTGATTGACCGCCACCTGAGCTTCCATCAAAGCCACCAGCACCTTCAAATTCCTTAAGAGCCTCCTCTAAAGCATTATTTTTAGGACTTTTTTTATCATCCGCCATTTATATATTATGAGCTATAATACAGGTTGAACTCAATTGGGCTTGGTGTAAGTTGGACTTTTCTCAATTCTGCAATTTTGATTGCGATGAATGCGTCGATTAGGTCGTTATTAAACACGCCGGATTTTGTCAAGAATTCGCGGTCGGAATCAAGTGCGTGCAATGCTTCTTCGAGGGATTCGCAGACTCTTGGAATTTTTTTTGCTTCTTCTTTTGAAAGTTTGTAAAGATTTTTTGTCGCAGCTTCACCCGGGTGAATTTTGTTTTGAATCCCGTCTAATCCTGCAAGCAAAAATGCGGAAAACAATAGGTATGGGTTGGAGAGTGGGTCGGGGAATCTTGCTTCGATGCGTTTTGCTTTTTCGCCGGACATGTGCGGAATTCGAATTGATGCCGAGCGATTTTTCGAAGAATATGCCAAGTAAACCGGTGCTTCAAAACCCGGAACAAGACGCTTGTAACTGTTCGTTGTTGAATTCGCAAATGCGTTCAACGCCCTTCCGTGTTTGATAATCCCGCCAATGTAGAACAGTGCATTTTCGGAAAGTCCGTCAAGTTCATTGCCAGCAAATGTGTTTTTGCCATTTTTCCAAATTGATTGATGCACATGCATTCCGGAGCCGTTATCGGCAGCGATTGGCTTTGGCATGAATGTTGCGGTTTTTCCGTAAGTTGAAGCGACATTTTTCACGATGTACTTATATTTTTGAACATTATCCGCGGTTGTGATAAGATCACTAAATTTAATTCCAATTTCACTTTGTGAAGACGCAACTTCGTGGTGGTGAAGAATTGCTTCAAGACCAGTCTCACGCATAATTGAAACCATTTCAGAGCGAATATCAACGTGGTGATCAACGGGTGCAACGGGGAAATATCCGCCTTTTGTTGAGGGGCGGTGCCCTAAGTTAAATGAAGATTCGCAATTGCTAACATTTCCAAGTTCGGACGATGTAATTTTGTAAAACGAGTTGTAATCCTCAACTTTGCATTCCACTGCGTCAAAAAGGAAGAATTCAGGTTCGGGACCAAAATACGCTGCGTCGCCAAGTCCCGTTGATTGGAAGTATTCCATTGTTTTTTTTGCGATTGTGCGTGGGTCGCGGTCGTATCCTTGTTTTGTTTTTGGGTCGTGAACATCGCACGAAACAACAAGCGTTTCCTGTGCGGTGAATGGATCAACAAATGCACTGGAAAGATCAGGAATAAAATACATATCAGATTCCTCAATTCCTTTCCAACCATTGATTGATGAACCGTCGAATGCTACGCCATTATTGAGCAATTCTTCGTCAACTTCTGAAGCACAATATGTTATATGATGCCAAATTCCGCATAAATCCGTGAAACGGAAATCAACATATTTAATATCTTTTTCTTGTATAAGTGTTTGAAAATCTAAATATGTCATATATGTTGTTAATATAAATTGCTTTTTTTTCAACAAAAATATTTAAAATGTCAAGTTTTTTCTTGACATTTTAAATACAAATATTCATCACTTTTTAAGAAAAATAAATTTTATCTTTAACATGAAACTCTTTACATCAAAAAGTGGTGGCGTTACGCTAGTCGAACTTTCGATAGTGCTTGCAATCTTAGGAATTCTAATCGTAGCAACAATCAGCGGGAAATCGCTCATTGACATGGCTCGTGCTACTGCTACAATCCAATATTTTAAGGATAGATCCGTCGCTATGCAACTTTTTGATGCCTCATACAACGCAACACCTGGTGATGCCTCATACGCAGCTATTTCAGATTTAGCCCCAAAACTTTTTGGGAACTCATCAACCGGAATCAACACATATCCTGAAACAATTTTCGTTGAATATCACTTCTCGTTGTCAAAACTTTACCCAAGAACAATTCCTGCAACATCATATGATGCAACCGCTGCAACAACTACGGTTTCTGGAACAATTACCAATGCTAATCAAATTTTGACACCATCAAAAGTCTCAGGTGCTTCCGTATTCACATTTTCAACCGATGCATCGAATCACTATCACGCAATTGGCGCACTTGGAACTTCAACATACACACCAGTTTCATCGCCTATGTTCCAAATTATTGATACAAAAACCGACGATAGCATATACAACACCGGATATGTTCAATGCAATAAATTGGTGACATTCGCTGCAATTGGAGCAACAACCGCCGCAACTCTTGCTACCGATGTTACTAACACATACAATACCACAGCAGGATGTATTTTTACATTCTCAACAACAATGTAAACTGAACATTTGTAACTATCAAACCAGCATAAATTATGCTTAATTTGAACTTTTTTTTAGAGGTTTTTTTAAAAACCTCTAGCCTCTTCATCGTCGGCGGTCTGCCACGAGACTACATCATCTTCCTGAAATCGCAGAATCTCCACCCAAGAATTCTATCAAATTCGTTATTTCAGATTGATTTTATCGATTTCGCACATTTTCTTGAGGAGAAAAAAAATTATGACATCGACATTTCGACGAATCTCACGCCAAAACAGGTCGCGAATATTCTCGACGCAAACTTCCCAAGCGCCAAAAGAATCCGTAATTTTGCCACGAATTCAATCAGTTTTCAAAATGCTAAAATCGATATAACATCAACGCGAATTGATTACGATTGCGATGGTAAAAATGCCAAAATGAAGCTTGGGGCAAGCATTTTTCGCGATTCACACCGCCGAGATTTCACCTTTAACGCGCTATATCTTGATGCAAACGGCAATATTTTTGATTTCCACAATGGAATTCGCGATGCGATGGATGGCAAAATTCAGTTTATCGGCGATGCAAAAACCCGTATTTACGAGGATTTTACAAGAATTCGGAGGTATCAAAACTTTTGCGAGCGGTTTCAAATGAATAACGAAGAAATCGACAAAACGATTGATTACATAATAAAAAATAGCAAAACACCCATTATTATGCGGTAAATGCCGAAAAATTCGAAATCTTTGCCGAGATTCACAAGTATTTTGAGGATTTTTATCCCGATAAATGCGAACAAAAATGATGCAAACATGCTTGATATCAACACGATTGGCGACTGCACGCTTGTGCCTGATGAGTAGCTATTCCATAACTCAAACACAGTTGCACAAAGGATTATCGGGACTCCGGAAAGGAATGAGAGTTCCATCGCAGCGGATTTCGAAAGACCTAAAAATATTCCACCAAACACAACGGATGCCGACCGCGAAACACCGGGAACGAGGGAAATTGATTGGATTAACCCGATTTTGAGCGATGTCAGTTGTGAAATTTGGGAAATATCGGTTTGTGTTCCGCTTTTTTTGCGAAATATCAACATAATGATGCCACCAATGAAGAGGTTTATTCCCATAATTTGCATGATTTTTGCCTCAAATATTTCCAAATATCCCAATTTATGCAATGCAAAACCTGCGATTAAAGTTGGTGTTGTAATTATTGCTAAACTTAATGATAGCCTTGGTTTTAGAGTGATTATTTCTGAAAATATCGCTTTGATGTACTTTGTGTACGAGAGGAATACCGCAAAAATTGAACCAAGTTGAACGCCGACGATAAACTCCATTCCAAGCTTGATTTCAAACAGTCTGGAAAGGATTAAAATATGCGCCGTTGATGACACAGGAAAGAATTCCGTCAAGCCTTCCACTGCGGAAATTAGAAATATTTGGAAAAACTCTAAAAACACTTGAAAAATATATTTCGTTAATTAAGTTAGGTAAATCTTGAAAAAAATAATGCAAGAATATTTTGAAAATTCGATAACTTTCTTCGGAAAAGGCGTCCACTACAACAAGGA
>CAMAVG010000027.1 GCA_945861605.1 Rickettsia typhi | reverse complement strand
TCAATTCGACGCACACCCGAGGCAACGGCACCTTGTGAAATAATTTTAAAAAAACCGATTTCTCCCGTGGATTTTGCATGAATTCCACCGCAAAGTTCAACGGAATCGCCTGCGGATATTACTCGCACTGAATCACCATATTTTTCGCCAAAAAGTGCCATAGCACCAAGCTTTTCAGCCTCATTTTTCGAACAAATCCGCACCGTAGTTTGCAAATTATCCGCAATTCTCGCATTCACAGCAAGCTCAATTTCGTGGATCTCCGCAAGTGTTATTGGCTTTGAATGTGAGAAATCGAAGCGGAAGCCATCGCAACGAACGGAAGACCCTTTTTGCACCAACGCTTCGCCATATTTTCGACGCAAAACACTGTGCAATAAATGCGTCGCAGTGTGGTTCGCGGAAATATTTTGACGATTTCCAGCATCAACAATCATTTCAACTTTTTTCAAATTGCTTGGTAAATTTTCCGCTAAGTAATGGATAAATCTGCCATCGATTTTTTGAACATCAAGCACTTGAATTCCTGAAATCGTGCCGGCATCGGAGGACTGCCCTCCAGATTCTGCATAGAAAACCGTGCGATCAAAGACCATGCAGGAATCTTGAATGTAAAGCGTTTTTGCTTCGCATTTTAAAGAATCATAGCCCAAAAATTCCGTTTCAGGCAAGTGCGAAATTGCTTTTTTGAGGACATCTAGCTCGGTATCATTGGTCGTTTTCCAACTTTTTTTGCTTCGTTGTTGTTGAATTTCCATTTCGCGTTCAAAGGCTTGTTCATCGATGGTTTTCACGCCATATTTCTGTGCGATTTCAAGCGTGATATCCAGTGGGAAGCCGTAGGTATCGTAAAGTTTGAAGGCAAAATCGCCAGCAAGAACGCCATTTTTAATGTGAGAAGCCGCCTCTTTTTCCAAAACCCTCACGCCTCGTGGCAAAAGTTCCATGAATTTTTCCTCTTCGGAGAGCGTCTGTGCCAAGATTAACTCCCTTGCTTGGTTCAATTCGCCATAAGTTTCGCCCATTTGGTTGATCAAAACCTGCGAAATCTGTGGCAAAAACGAGGTTTTTACGCCCGCAAAATAAGCCGATTTCAACGCACGGCGAATTATTCTGCGAAGGACATACCCCCTGCCCTCGTTACTTGGAAGAACGCCGTCCGCAATTAGAAATGAGATCGAGCGAATGTGATCCGAGAGAATTCGAAGTGCAAAATCATTTTGCGAGAACTTGGAGATATCGCCATTTGCCGTAAAAAGATTTGCCGATGGTTGAATTTTTGTGATATCAGAAATTTCGCCAATTAATTCGCGAAAAAGCGTTGTGGAGTAGTTATCAACCGTGCCTTCAAGAACGGAAAGAAGTCTTTCAAGTCCCATTCCGGTATCGATATTTTTCTTTGGGAGGTCGGTTATCGTTCCATTTTCGTGAATGAAATTTTGCATGAATACAAGGTTCCAGATCTCCGTAAATCTTGCACCGTCTTCGTTTTTTGTTCCGGGGCGATCGCCAAAAATTGTGTCTCCGTAATCGTAGAAAATCTCCGAACAAGGACCACACGGGCCAACATTTCCAACTTGCCAGAAGTTATCGTTTGTTGAAATTTTGATGATTTTGTCTTCGCTAACAAATTTTTTCCAGATGCCATACGCCTCATCATCCGTGTGATAAACCGTTATGTGGAGGCGGTTTTTATCCAATTTAACCTCATTCGTCAAGAAATTCCACGCAAATTCAATTGCCTCTTCTTTGAAATAATCGCCAAATGAAAAGTTCCCGAGCATTTCAAAAAATGTGTGATGACGATTCGTATAGCCGACATTATCAAGATCGTTGTGTTTTCCGCCAGCACGAACACATTTTTGAACGGTAGTCGCGCGCTTGTGTGGGGACTCCAAATTTCCGGCAAAGTAATCCTTAAACTGAACCATTCCCGAATTTGTGAAAAGAAGGGTTGAATCTTCAGGTGTGAGTGGGGAAGAACGCACGATTGCGTGGCTGTTGTTTTGAAAAAATTCAGTAAATTGATTGCGAATTTGCTGGTGAAGTTTCATTGAATCTGTGAAAATTTAGGAAAAATAATGGCTTTGAAGTATTTGTCAAGCATCAAATTCGTTTGGACTATGCTTTGTTAGATCCTTAAACTTTATGGTTTTTCTCTCCAAACCTTTCTCGGATTTCATCGAAAGAATTCCACGGATTTCAAGCCCGTCATTTTCAAGAGCGAACTTCATCAAATCAATTATATCACCAGCAATTTCTCGCGAATTCTTTTTAAGAAACGGCGGCAAGGATTTCTCGAATTCATCAAGGAAGTTTTTATACGACACCCGCCATGATGTAATAAGCTATCATCGATGCGATTGCCGTCACAACAAATGCAAGCGTTACGGTTTTTTCCTCGCTAAAGCCCGAGAGTTCAAAATGGTGGTGAAGCGGTGACATTTTAAAGATTCTCTTGCCTTTTGTCAGCTTGAAATAGTAGACTTGTAAAATCACGGAACAGGCTTCCATCACAAAGACGATTCCCGTCAATGGAAGAAGGAATTCAATTTTATGATTAAGAAAAAACACCGCCAAAAACGAACCAAGAAATAGGCTTCCGGAATCCCCCATGTAGATAGTCGCCGGCTTGGAATTAAACAAAAGGAACGCCAAAATCGCAAAAATCAACACTAAAATCGAACCATCAAATCCAAACAGTGCAAGAAGAAAAAGCAAATTCGCCAAAACCGTTTTGCCGGCAAGTGCGTCCTGACCATCAGTCAAATTCACAGCATTCGCAGTGCCGATTATCACAAAAGCGATGACTGGAATTCCTATCAAGAATGGAATGTCTATTGCGAGGTTTTTGATCGTGAATATATATGAATTGCCGCCAAGGAAGTTATACGCAAAAAATAAACAAATGGCAATCTCTAAAAGGATTCTCACCCTCCCAGTAAGGAATGTAATATGCGATTTTTTCGTAATTTTAATTATATCGTCAATGAGTCCTATCGCAAAAAAACCCGCAATTGTGAAGAATTTGTAATCAATACTATTATTCACGAACGAGTAGAGTGTAAATAAAAAAAAGAACACAATGCCTCCACAAGGCACTGGTTTATACTTAGCTTTTTCTTGATTACCTGCGATGAAATCCCTTTGAGGTTGAACAAATTTCACCAAATTGAACTTTCGCACTGCGTAATAGAATGCAATCGAAAAAACAAACGCAACGGCACTAATAACGATTGGGCTCAACAACACAAAAAAGAAAAAATTATTTTTGGGAATCAACGAAGTCTTTTAAAATTTTAATGGTTTTTTCATAGCCTTCAGATTTAACCAAGCTTGAGATTTCCTGCTGTTGAATTTGCAAAATACTTAGGTTTTTGAAGATGATATCCTGCATTAAAAATTTATCATCAGCAGTGGAAATTACCCCAGTGAGTGCGATATCAGTGTTTTGACCATTGACTTTTGTCGTCACAACTGCGATTGCATTGCATACATTTTCACGCCTTTTATCGCTCGTCGCACTGGTGATTTTGTAGCTAATGAGTTTGTATTGGCTCAGGTATATTGCGTATTTATAAACAACATATTTTGAATAGACATCAAAAAATTCCTTCCTTTGTTCTGGGGAGAGACTCCTCCAATTTGACCCAAGGACAAATTTTGTGATGAATTTTGTGTCAATGTATTCCAAAAGAAAGGTTTTTTTCTGCGACAACGAAACATTTTTTTGGCTGTAATCAAGAATTTTGACCGCAAAAGATTCGCAATCCTGTGCTTGTGCGAATGCGGATGAAAAAAAGAAAAATAAAATAGATGCAAATTTGAAATATGTTTTCATGTATGTGTTGTATATTGATTTTCATTATATAATAATATTATACTTCGATTTTTTCAAAATGTCAAGAATTATAATTTCTGCAAAGCTTAATGCTAAATTTAAAAAACTTGACATTTCATTTTCTAGCGAATCGTTTTTGAATAGTTTTATTTGCAATGATGTCAAAAGAAACCCTACAAATGTTCAACTCTTCCGCGGATTTCTCACAAAATCCATTTGAAATGTTTACCAACTGGCTCACACAGGCCAAAAACACGAAGGAAATCCACGATGCCACCGCCATGAGCCTCGCCACCGCATCAGGTTCAGGCAGACCATCCGTCCGAATCGTCCTCCTAAAGCAATTCAGCGAACAGGGTTTCACATTTTTCACAAATTCTAATTCCCAAAAAGGAAAAAATTTACAAAAAAACCCACAAGCTGAAGTGAATTTCTACTGGGCACCACTTGGAAAACAAATTCGCATATACGGAAAAGTTTCCGAAGTTTCCGCTTCTGAATCCGATGAATACTTCGCATCAAGGCATCGCATAAGCCAAATGGGTGCTTGCGTTTCAAAACAATCAAGCGAACTTGAATCATACGAAACTCTTCAAGACGAATTTCATAATTTCGAAACAGCACATAAATCCGATGCTTCAATTATTCGCCCACCACACTGGAAAGGTTTCAGAATAACGCCTCAAGAATTTGAATTTTGGATTGACGGCGAACACAGACTCCACCTTCGCAATAAATATACTTTGGAAAATAACACATGGAAGCACAAACTTTTATACCCGTAAAATGAAAATTTCCGATCTTCAAAACTATCAAATCTCCTCCTCAAAAGAAAAGAAAGGCAACAAAATAAACGCCAAGCTTCCGTTGATAAATTCCGTCGGGCAAAAACTTATTGATGCAACAATCACCATCACAATTCGCTTTGTGGCATTCATTTTATCATTCAAGATTGCAATGAAAACAATTCCGCAGAATGTCACAGATGAAATCGCCTTGGCGGTGACTCCCATCGAAAAAATCGCCGTCGCTTCAATGCACGGTATTGATAAAATCGGCATTTATTGCTTCATATTCGCCTTTTGCTGCGGAACTTTATATTATATATTAATGCTAACAAAGTGTAAATTCGGCACAATCGGCATGAAAATTACAAATTTAGACATCACAAACAAAACCGGCGAAAAACCAACGATAACACAAATAATCATTTGGTATCACTTGCAAATACTTTATCCCGTGTGCGGAATACTTTCACTTGCAGTATTTGCAAAACACGGAATTAACGGCACATTTGCAATTTTACTAATACTCGCGGCACTTTTCAGCAACACGCCACGCATAATTTTCGGCATATCATCGCTTGACGAAAAAATTTCAGGAGTAAGACTTTTCGAAAAAAAATGAACAAGATTAAAAAAAAATTTCCATGGAAAACTGCGGTTAAAATATTCCTCAGCTTATCATTAATCTTTGTTTTATGCGTGATAGGACTCGTTCTTTACTACATGAACACCCTGCCAAACATCAAAAATATTAACGACGAAGGTTATGAATTGACATCAAAACTCTACACAAAAGATGGCATTCTTATGAAAGAATATGCCCAAACATCGCGAAAATATATTCCAATTTCCGAACTCCCACCACATGTCATCAACGCATTTTTAGCCGCCGAGGACGCCCATTTCTTCAACAATATCGGGATTGATATTCGCGGGATTTTCCGCGCAATGGCGACAAACATCAAAAACAAACTCACTGGAAATCACTCTCTTCAAGGGGCTTCGACCATCACCCAGCAACTTGTAAAAAACATGCTCCTCACAAGTGAAAAAACATTCGAGCGGAAAATTAAGGAAATCATTCTCTCGATCATCATCACAAAAGAGCTTTCAAAACAGGAAATTCTTGAACTATACCTCAACTATATTTTCCTTGGACATAACGCTTATGGTATTGAAAGTGCATCACTTGAATACTTCGGAAAACACGCAAAAAACTTGAATATTCAAGAGGCAGCAAGCCTCGCAGCCATTCCAAAGGCACCATCAATGTTGAACCCGCGCGCAAACGCAAAAAAGCACATTGAACGCAGAAACTGGGTTATTGAGCAAATGTCAATCGATGGCTTCATCGACGAAAAACTTGCACTTGTCGCAAAACAAACACCAATTGGACACAAAAAAAAATCTGATTTCCAAGAGGAGCGTTCAGGCTACAATGCAGTAGCGGATCACATCATGCTCAACGAAATGAAGATTCTCCACATAAATGACCTTTTTACCAACGGATATTTCATCAAAAGCACAGTCGATTCCCACATTCAGGAATCACTTTTCAATTCAGTGCAAACGCACCTCAATAATTATCAAAAACGCTACGGACGCCCACTCAACACAATAAAATTCACAAAAAATTGGTGCACAGAACTTGGAGACATCACCGCAAGATACAAGGCACCCGAAAATTCAGAATACGGCGTCGGACTTGAATATGAAGGAATGTATAGCGTTAAAGTTGGAATTCGCAGAGGCGGAAAATGCTTTTACGCGCGCAGCATCGCACTTGAACATGTGCCGTACAATATGGGAATTGTTATGCTTGAGAGGCAATCTCATTCACAAATTGTAAAATTACGACTCCCAAAATCCGTCGAAAAACAGTTCAAAAGAAATCCACTCTTGACAAAACCCGTTCCACAACCAAACGCCGGTGCGGTTGTGATTAACGCAAAAAATGGAAAAATTCTTGCAATGGTCGGCGATTACTTCGACACACCAAACGGTTTTAACCGCGCGACAAAATCATCACGACAACTCGGCTCTGCCATCAAGCCGTTTATTTATCAAGCCGCATTCGAAAACGGATATTCACCTGCGGCGATATTTGTCGACGAGCCAATCGCAATTGGAAACTGGCACCCTGAAAATGCCAATATGGAGTATCTTGGTCCAGTTACATTGAGGAGATCTCTCGAACTTTCGCGAAACATTCCAACAGTCAGACTTGCCGACACAATAGGCTACGAGGCAATCAAAAACATGTTCGTCCGCTTCGGAATTTCAACCCCAAGCGATGAAATCAACCTCTCCGCCGCACTTGGAACCATATCAGTCACGCCATTGAAAGCGGCACAAAGCTATTCCGCGTACATCAACCAAGGCAAAACAATCAAACCCTCATACATTGAATACATCCAGAACCGAGATGGCAAGATTATCTACAAAAACAATGCAATTACATGCGAAAACTGCGATAATGAAAGCGAAATCCCATCGGTTAGGAGTAACAATCTGAGCAATGAACTCATTTCCCCGCAGGTTGCGTATCAAATTTACTCAATCCTCGAAGGAACAGCACAACGCGGAACAGCCGCCTCCGTTGGAAGGACTTTTGGTCGAGGCGTCGCCGGAAAAACAGGCACGACAAACGACTCCAAGGACTCCTGGTTCGTGGGCTTTAACGATAAAATCATCATCGCAATCTATGCAGGATTCGACGAACCTAAAACCCTTGGAAACGAATTCGGCGCAACAATCGCAATGCCAATTTTCATCGACACCATGAAGGAGGTAATCAAGCGATACCCATCGTCGCAAATCCCAATGCCATTTGGCATAACACCAATTGCCATCAACTACAAAACAGGCAAAAAAGCATACGAAGGCGAGGAAGGCACAATCACCGAATTCTTCAAAACCGGCGATCAAATCCCCGAATATCAAAACTCAAACGGCGAACTTTATGGATATTAACCCTACTTTATGAATCTCATTGGAAACCTACTATTTAAAATTTCTATGGTCGCAATTGGCTTTGTGTACATTTTGTTCTCTCCAATTGCCGCAACTTCCACAAAGTTTGCCAGAAAAATCACAATCGTGTGGCTTGCTTCAATTCTCGCATGTGCAAGGATATTCTGCGGGGTCAAAGTCAAAATTCACAACGACAACTTTCGCCACGAAAAAGGGATAATCATTACATCGAACCACTGCTCGGCATGGGAAACTTTCTTCATTTCACACTACTACAATGTTCCGGTTTTCATTTTGAAGAAATCCCTCACGCAAATACCGTTTATCAAAATTTTTATCAAAAAATTCAATATGATAGGCATCGACAGGGACAGTTATTCCAAGCATAATATCATAAATATCGTCAAAAATGCCAATGAGAGCCTAGCATCGGGGCGAAATATCGTAATTTTTCCACAGGGGACGCGCGTCCCAATCGAGGAAACTTACAACTACAAACGATACCCTTATAAATCCGGCGTTGCAATGTTTGCAAGCGGGAAAAGTGTGCTGACGATCTCAACCGATGCAAGCAAATGCTTTGGAAGAGGTCTGTTCTCAAAGAAGAAATCGGGCACAATTCATATAATATTCAACGAGATTCTGACCATCAAAGACGACGAACAAAAGGAAGAAATTGCGAATAAAATCCGCGATTCGATTGAGGTTGGTCTGAAAAAAATTGTTTAATATTAAACAGCTTGACTTCCAGCCACGATTTCGAGGATTTCCCTCGTGATGTTTGCCTGCCTTGTTTTGTTGTAAATCAGTGTGAGTTCCTTGATTTTTGCCATCGCGTTGTTTGATGCACTGTCCATTGCGATCATCCTTGCACTGTGTTCACTGCAAATTAATTGTGCAAGGCATTCATAAATTATGGAGCGAATTGCTTCCTCAAGCGATTTTTCCGCCAATTCAACTGCCGAACCTTCAACTTCGAAGTGGGTTGTCACTGTGGATTTTTTTTCGGGGAATGATGTCGTTTTTGGTTTTTGAACCATCGTTGAGATGAATTCAGGGAAAATAATTTTCAGATTCGTAATATTTTCGTTTTTTATGACGGTGATGATATCCGCGACGATGGAATCGTGGTTTTCAACTTTTCCGGAGAAATACGGAGTGGTGTTCATGATTTGGAACTTTCCTTTTGTGAAATCAAATGCTTTTTTTCCAATTGCCATAAGGTTTCCGCCGCCAAAACTCGCATTAAATTCTTTGAAAAGAAATGTGTTTAAGGAGCCGCAAAGCCCTTTATCCGTTGCGATTAAAACCGTTAGCGTGTTTTTTGTTGCAGACTTACTCGTAAAGTTGGATAGAATCTGCGGAAGATCGAATTCGTCTTCGTAATTTTGCGAAAGAGCGGCGTTTGAGATCGATTGAATTGCTTGGGAGTATTCTTTTTGGATTTCAAGGCGGTTTTTTGCCCTTGTGAGCCTTGCCGTTGAGATCATCTTCATTGCTTTTGTAATTTTCTGCGTGGATTTCACGCTTCCAATTCTGCTTTTGATATCCTTCAGTGATGGCATTTGTATTGAATAAATTCACTATAGTTTAAATTATAGTGAATTTCGTTTGTCAAGAATTTATTTATCTAGTGAAGTTGCTCCCATTTCTGAGTCTCACTACATCCACATATGGATTAAGCATCTCATCCATCTCCATGGAATTGTGTATTGACATATCCGTGGATATGTTGCTTGTGCTGTACGAATTGTGAGACGGATAATCATTCACTGGCACAACTCTATTAGCATTCACCCCCCATTGCGAAAGCAACAGAGCTTCTTAAAAAATTCTTTAATTGTCACAAACTTTAAAATAAATTAATATATAAAACAATACCACATTTTTGGCGGCAATGCAAGTCTTTTTTTTGCACTTTTAAAAAACTTGACAAAAAAAATTGACGGTAAATAATAACTCGATATTTATATGAAAATGTTTATGGCGAAAAATTCAGCAATCCTTTCAGACGAATCCGTCATGGATTCTTATAAAAAGATGTATCTTGCACGCAGATTCGAAGAAAAAGCGGGTCAAATGTACGGTATGGGTAAAATTGCAGGCTTTTGCCATTTATACATTGGTCAGGAAGCAGTTGTTGCAGGTGTCTACGCCGCAATCACACCTCAAGACCAAGTCGTTACAAGTTATCGCGATCACGCTCACCCAATTTTCGCAGGAACCGACCCAAAATTCATTATGGCAGAGCTTTTTGGAAAATCTACGGGGGTGTCTCGTGGAAAGGGAGGCTCAATGCACATTTTTGATTTGGAAAAAAACTTTTTTGGCGGTCACGGAATTGTAGGAGCACAAGTTCCAATTGGAGCAGGCCTCGCCTTCGCAAACAAATATAAAAAAAATAAAACCCTTTCCGTGACATTCATGGGCGATGGTGCATTCCACCAAGGGCAGGTTTACGAATCGTTCAATATGGCATCTTTATGGAAATTGCCTGTGATTTTCATCGTTGAAAACAACGGTTACGCAATGGGAACTTCAGTTGCAAGGGGCTCATCTGTGACGGATCTCCACATTCGCGGAAACGGTTTTGCAATCGCAAACGCAAAAGTTGACGGCATGGACATCTTCACCATGAAAAAAGCAATGGATGTTGCAGTCAAACATGTTCGCGATGGAAACGGTCCTTACCTTCTTGAAGTGAAAACATATCGCTACCGTGGACATTCAATGTCCGACCCTGCCACATACCGCACCAAGGAAGAACTAAACGATATGAAAGACAACCACGACCCAATCATAAATCTACAAAAATACATTGTAAACGAAAAAATCTCCACAATGGAAGAATTGGAAAAAATTCACGATTTCACCAACAAACAAGTGAATGAAGTAATAGACTTCGCCGAGAATTCACCTCAACCCGAGGAATTTGAACTATACACGGATGTTTATAAGTAAGCTCACGCTAATCGCATTTTGGAACACGATCGCAATGAAAAGCAAATTCTTTGCGGAAGAGCTTTCGTTTAAGCAGAAGTCCTTCGTCATTGCGTTGCAAATCCTACGCGTAATTTTCACGCCAATCGCCATTATAGCATTTATTCTATACTTACTTCACACAATTATTGAAGAAGTTTTGCATTATTTTCCAAGGTTTCGCGGTTGGTTTGATACACGAATCTCCATTCGCAAGCTGAATATCGTTACAACCGGCGGCACAGGCGGACACCTAGTCCCCGCAATAAATTTCGCCATTGAATGCAATCAGCAACACCGCATGATGCT
>CAMAVG010000026.1 GCA_945861605.1 Rickettsia typhi | reverse complement strand
GTGAGGTTTTTGATTCGGGTGTTGGTTTGATTTCCTCATTTGCGGGTTTGGTCGCGGATGAATTGCGAACGCCGATATCTAGAGTTTTCTCCGGAGCAGTTTCGATTTTTTCTTCTTTTTTGGAGGAAAACTTCGAAAGAACGCCGTTTGCGATATCCTTTACGCTGTCTTTCATGCTGTCAATTATGCCTTCTTCTTTTTCTTCTTCGGGTTGGGTTTCGATAAGTTTTTTTTCTGCTTGTTCTTTGAGTTTCTCATTGATAGGTTTGGAAACATTGCGTTTTTGCTTGCCATCGCCGTGGAGAATCTTTGATTCCTTTTCGGCTTTTGTTGGGTTTTGAAGTCTTCGAAGATATTCGTTATATTGAAATTCCATTTCGCGTTCGTCGATTGTTTGGTATTTTTTTGTTTTTTGCATGGAATCTTTTGCGATGTCGCGAATTTCGATTTGAATGGCTTTGGGTTGGTCTTGAATTTGGATTGCTTCGGGGTTGTCGCAGTCGATATATTTGAGGATTACCTCGGTGAGAAAGGGTTCGACGCTTTTTTGCAGGAAGATTTCGCGGTTTGTGTTGTCGTCTTGTGTGCGTTGGGCGATGTAGATATCAATGTGTTGCATGTATTCGCTGTATGGGCGGTATTGGAATCTTTTCGGGCAGCCGCCGAAGAAATAGGCGTTGTTGTGAATGGCGTCGGCGTAACCTGTGAGGTACGCACGCATTTGGCTTGAAGAGTGGTCTTCAATGTATTGTTCGAATGTCATTGCGTTGGCTGTTTGCGTGTATGCTTGATTAGATAATATCAAACATATAAAGCAAAATAGCTTTCTGAATGTGGAGTCTGTTTTCTGCTTCATCAAATACTATAGAATTTTTGCTGTCAATAATTTCGTTTGTAACTTCTTCTCCTCTGTGTGCTGGAAGACAGTGCGAGAAAAGGTAGTTTTCCTTTGCGTTTTTTATAAGTTCTGAATTCACTTGGAATGGTGTGAATTTTGTTAAATCCTTGGAGCCATCACCCATGGAGACCCAAGTGTCGGTTATTATGACATCAGCATTTTGAACCGCAATTTTTGGGTTTTGTTCGAAAATAATGCTTTTGTTTAATTTTTGTGCTTCCTTAATTCGTTTTTCCTGTGTTTGTGTAATTGATGGGCTGGAAATCGTAAATTCAAAACCAAGCTTCTCTGCGAGTTCAATGTAAGAATTTGTGACATTGTTGAAGTCGCCAATCCAGACCAATTTTGATTGATTTTTTGTTTTTTCGAGAATTTTTCCGTGTTCGTGGAAGGTCATTGCTGCGGCAAGAATTTGACACGGGTGGCTTTCGTTTGTTAAAGCGTTCACGACGGGAGCTGTTGAATTGTGTGCGAGTTCAAGAAGTTTTGATTCTTCAAAGCAGCGAAACATTATGGAATCGACGAATCTTGACATAACTTTTGCAGTGTCGGAGACTGATTCCCCGTGACCGATGTGGATATCATTTGCGTTGAGGACAATCGATGAACCGCCAAGTTGGCGAATGGCGAGGTCAAATGAAATGCGGGTGCGAGTCGACGGCTTTTCGAAAATCATCGCAAGAACTTTCCCAGAAAGGCTTTCTTGGTATTGCGGTCTGCCAATTTTCATTGCGTGTTTTTCGTTGATTGCAACTTGGATAATTTTTTTTATTTCCTCAACCGAAAGTTGGCTTATGCTTAAAAAGTGTTTCATATTTTATTCTTCCCAAATAGTATTCTGAAGTATTCACCACCTGACCACACCGTCAAAACGGTTGATATCACGAGTAAAATGAAGGTGATTTGCGTGACGAACATCGGGACGAAGCCTAGAATTACCGTCCAGTTCAAAAGCGACAAAGCCCAAGGCGTGTAAATTCCAATTGCAAAACCGCAGGCTGTCATTTGAAAACCCGTCTTCCATTTGCCAAGTTTGCTTGCAGGAATTTTAATGTTTTCCGAAGCAAGAACTTCCCGCAAACCTGAAACGGCAAATTCACGAAATAGAATTATGAACGAGAAAAACAAATGAACCGAACCCGCGTGGGTTGATATCATGAAAATTGCTAAAACGAGGGCTTTATCGGCGATGATATCAAAACATTTTCCAAAATTCGTAACTTTATTGTATTTCCTTGCAAGGTTGCCGTCGATATAATCCGATACTGCGGCAAGAATGTATAACGGAAGAATTATCGAAAACGATTTCACGCCGAATGTTATATAGAGGAGGACTATCACAACTGAAGCCAAAAGGCGAAAAACCGTGAAGAAATTTGGCGTAAGAACCCGCAGCATCAGTGCAATTAAAAGACATAAACACCCTTTTATTCCACGAAGCGGAAAAATCAAGGAAAATTTTTATCGCAAAGAATTAATTTGACTTTTGAATATTTTTCTAAAATAAATATGTTTTTATATCACAATAAACACTTATGTTCAAAATTTTAGCAAAAATATTTGGTTCAAGCAACGAAAGAGCACTTTCAAAATACACAAACTTGCTTCCAGAGATTGCAAAGTTCTATGAAGAATTTAAAGCGTTCAAAGAAGAGGATTTCGAAATTCAAACGAACAAATTTCGTGAAATGGTGAAAAATGGAACAAAGCTTGATGCAATTTTACCACAAGCGTTTGCATTGGTTCAGGCTGCTTCGGAAAAGGTTCTTGGAATGAAACACTTTGATGTTCAACTTATTGGTGGAATGGTTTTGCACGAAGGAAAAGTTGCGGAGATGTCAACCGGTGAAGGAAAAACACTAACGGCGGCACTTCCATCTTATTTAAACGCACTAACTGGTAACCCCGTCCATGTTGTAACCGTGAATGATTACCTTGTGAAAAGGGATGGAATTACAATGCAACCGCTTTTTGATTTACTCGGCATGAAATGCGACTGGATTACAAGCGAGATTGACCCACACAACAGGGTTGAAAAGTATGAATCCGATGTCCTGTATATCACAAACAACGAACTTGGGTTTGATTACCTACGCGATAACATGCGTCGTTCAAAACAAGAATGTACTTTGACAAAACACGGTCTTTCATTTGCAATTGTTGATGAAATCGATTCAATCCTGATTGATGAATCCAGAACGCCGCTAATAATCTCCGGTCCTGTTGATCAATCCGGCGATATTTATATTCTATCAAGAGATGTCGTTCGCACATTCACGGAAGAAGATTTTGAAATTGAGGAAAAACACAAATCAGTTTATATCACTGATACCGGCTACCAAAAAATCGACTCCTTCCTTCAAAAAGTTGGCATTTTAAAACCTGAAGAATCGCTATATTCCGGTCACGATTTCCACACTCAAGCACGAAACAACCACATAATTCACGGCATAACGCAGGCATTAAAGGCTTCCAAAACAATGAAAGATAATGTCGATTACATTCTACGAAACGGCGAAATTTTGATCGTTGACGAATTTACGGGAAGAATCATGGACGGAAGGCGTTATTCCGACGGACTCCACCAAGCAATTGAAGCAAAACACGGCGTTGAAATTCAACAAGAAACCCAAACTCTTGCCTCAATTACATACCAAAACTACTTCAGAATGTATGAAAAGCTTAGTGGAATGACAGGCACCGCTTCAACAGAAGCACACGAATTCCACGAAATTTACAACCTTTCAGTCGTTTCAATCCCAACACACAAAAAGCTTCAAAGAATTGATGAAGGTGACAAAATTTACCGCACAGAAGACGAAAAATTCCAAGCAATACTTGAAACAGTGAAAGAAGCTCATGCGAAAGGTCAACCTGTTTTAATAGGAACGGCTTCGGTTGGGAAATCTGAAAAACTTGCGGCATTATTCACGAAAAACAACCTCACACACAATGTTTTGAACGCAAAAAACCACGAACAAGAAGCACAAATTATCGCAGACGCAGGAAAGTTCGGCTCAATAACCATTGCAACGAATATGGCTGGTCGCGGAACGGATATCATCTTGGGTGGTTCGCTTGAAAAGAAAATCATCAAAGCATCACGATACATCCAAGACCTCAACGAAAAGCAGAAAATCATTGAACAAGTTCGCGACGAACACAGACATGAATCCGAAAAAGTGAAAAATGTTGGCGGACTATTCGTAATCGGCTCGGAAAGACACGAATCGCGTCGTATCGATAACCAACTCAGAGGAAGATCCGGCAGACAAGGTGATGTCGGTCGCTCACAATTTTTCCTTTCTTTGGAAGACGACCTTCTTCGAATATTTGGTGGCGATAAACTCAAATCTATTCTTGGAACACTTGGCTTTAAGGAAGGCGAATCAATTGAACACCCATGGCTTAATAGTGTAATTTCAAGGTCTCAAGGCAAGATTGAATCGCACCATTTTGAAATTCGTAAAAATTTGATCAAATACGACGACATCATGAACACACAACGCAGGATAGTCTACAAAAAACGCATGGATTTAATCGACGATACAAAACCAATCGCAGATATCATAAACGCAATGTTTGTAAACTTTATCGAAAAATCAACCAAACCATCGCTTGCAAACCCTGTCGTTGATGAAATCGCCGAATCGTTAAAGGATTACGATGGCACGCTTCTTGAAAAACTGAACGCAATATGGAAAGTAAAGTATTCAACGGAGGAAACTCAATACAGAGCACGCCACACGGCAATCGCAATTCTTGATTCAATGTGGAAGGAGCATCTTTACAATGTTGATAGCCTGAAAGGCAACATGCACCTTCGTTCTTATGCACAAAAAGACCCACTCAGCGAATACAAAATTGAGGTTTTCGAAGCATTCGAACAAATGACTGCAAACTACAACGCGTATCTCATCAAAGAATTGATTTCGTAAGCCTTCAAACGCTAAGCTTTGAAACGAGAGAGTTATTGAGTCAAGGTATTGAGGCATGATATTCATGCCGGATTGTGCATCACAAAATGTGACCCATTTTCTCTTTTTTAACTTGCAAATATTCAGCGTTGAATTCGTTTGGTTTGAAATAAGTTGGAACGGTTTCCAAAACTTGAATGCCAAGGTTTTCAAGATCGTGGCTTTTTTTCGGATTATTCGTAATCAATCGCACGGCATTTTTTCCAAAAAATTCGAGCATCTTGGAAGCAGGCAAAAACGAACGCTCTTCATCTTCAAAACCAACCGCAAAGTTGCTTTCAACTGTGTCCAAGCCTTGTTCTTGTTGAAGATTGTACGCTTTAATTTTATTAGCAAGACCAATCCCCCTGCCCTCCTGCATAACATAAAGCAAAATTCCGCTGGAGTTATTCATAAACGCAATTGCTTCTTGAAGTTGGTCGCGGCAGTCGCATCGGAGTGAGGCGAGGAGGTCTCCCGTATAACACGAGGAATGGATTCGCACAAGCGGGTTTTCTTCTTTTAGTGGGTCATTTACTAAAATTGCATAGTGTTCGTGACCGCCAAATGTTGAACCAAATGCGTAAATTTCTGCCTTTGGTGCCTTTGCAAGTTGGATTTTTGCCTTAGCGATGAACGAAATTTCATACTGAAATGTTTTTATATCAAAATTGATGTCATCAACATTGATGGTTTCGAAAGGAATTCCTTCGATTTCTTCGCTTGTTGAAATCAAAATTGGTTGAAGTTCGGCGGTTTTGATTATCTGAATTGCGATGTTTTCAATTTCGCCGGCATTTTGTTCGAAAGAAAACCAGCGTTCGCCGGAATCCGAAACACTTTGCCCAAGAACAACATTTTGCGTTTGAATGCCGGAGATATCCCCTTTGTAGTGGTGATTAAAGTATTCCTTCGTTGTGACAACTTTGCAATTTTGGATTAAATTCAGAACATCTGGGTGGATTGTTTGTTTGCAAAAAAAGAAAGTTTTTCTTGCATTTTGGACTAAGCACACGCAAAATCCGTTGCGAAGGTCGGAAATGACTCTTGAAATAACATAACGCTTATTGTTTAACATATATGCAGAATAAAAATTTAATTTTAGCAACAATTCTTTCGGTTTTGGTAATCCTTGGTTGGGGATATTTATTCCCACAAAAAGCAAAATCAAGTAAAAGTTTAGAAAAACACTCAGATATCTCAAAAACGCTTGATGGTCTTGAAAAACCTCAATCAATCGAGGTAAACAACAAGGTTATCGAAAGCACAAATGTGACGATTCAAAACCAAAAACTTGCGGTAACAATTAACACGCAAGGGCTGAAAATTCAAAATTTCGAAATAAAGGATTCCATCGGCACTGCGAAGGATTCCCCGCTTCTTTCCTCGCAAATGTTTGCACAAACTGGTTTCATTTCCCAAACGCATGATGTCCCAAACCAAAATACAGTATGGCTTTTGGAAAATTCAACACCAAACACAGCAACATTTAAAACCGAGAAAAACGGCGTTGACTTCCTTCAAACATTTAAAATTGAGGACGGCTACATCGTGAAAATTGAGACAAAAGTTGTGAATAACAACGCGTTTCCGATTTCCCTCGAACAGTTTTCGCGAATCAACCAAGCAGTTGAAAAACTACCCGCAAGAAACGCAATTTCACACGAAGGAGCTATCGCCTTTACAAACGATACCTTGCAAGAAAAATCCTACCACAAAACGATAAAAAAGGAAACGAACATGACATCGTCCGATTCCAAAAAAATCTGGTTTGGCTTCACAGATAAATACACCCTTGCAACATTCGTTGTGAACGACAAGGAAAAAAGTGAATCCTCACCTGCAAAAATTAACTTTATTCATGTTGCAAAAACTGGGGAGGACTCACATGTTTTCCAAGCGGATTCCCTCTCTCAGACGATAGTTGTCGAAAAAAATGCCTCATATTCGAACGAAAACCTGTTGTTTTTCGGTGCGAAAAGCTTGAAAGCACTGGAAAAATACGGCAAGGCATACAAAATTCCATCGTTTGATAAAGCAATCGATTTTGGTGTTCTGTATTTCATCACAAAACCGATTTTCTCGCTTTTGAACTTTGTTTATAAATATGTCGGTTCGTTTGCAATTGCAATCGTGATTCTAACGGTGGTAATCAAGCTTGTACTCCTGCCTTTGACTGTGAAATCCAGCATTAGCATGGCAAGAATGAAAAAACTTCAGCCGGAAATTAAAAAGTTACAGGAACGATATAAGGACAACAAGCAAATGCTTGGAATGGCGACGATCAAACTCTACAAAGAAAAGCAATTAAACCCACTTGCGGGGTGCCTTCCAATGTTAATTCAATTGCCGATATTCTTCGCTCTATACAAGGTTTTGTATGTCTCCACCGAAATGAAAAACGCACATTTATTTTTCTGGATAAAAGACCTCTCGAGTCCGGATCCAAGCTCCATACTCAACATTTTTGGGCTTTTGCCTTTCCATGTTCCGCCATTTTTGGGAGTCCTACCCATCGCGTTTGGAATTTCAATGTTCTTGTATCAAAAATCATCGCCACAACCTGCGGATGCAATGCAAGCCAAAATGATGAAATTCCTGCCTGTGATTATGACCGTTTTCCTTTCGGGTTTTGCGGCTGGGCTTTTGTTTTATTGGATAATCAGCAACATTATTTCAATCATCCAACAACTTGGGATTGAAAAATTTGTTCTGCCAAAATACGAAGCTTCGCATGGGTATTCCTCAAACGGGAAAATTAAAACCGTGAAAGTTAAGCAAAAGTAAGTTGTGGGAAGTATGGATATATCGCATGTGTACAAAGAAGTTGATGGCGAATTGAAAATTTTGAATGCAAAGCTTGCAAACGAAGCCAATTGTCAGCACGAGCTCGTGCAAAATGTCGTTTCGCATATAATTCAAAAAGGTAAAAGAGTTCGCCCAATTTTGCTAATACTTTTGGCAAAGGCGTTTGGAATGAAAAACATTGATGAGATTGTTAATTCATCGTTCGCAATTGAGTTAATCCACACTGCAAGCCTACTTCACGATGATGTAGTCGACGAAACAAAAAAACGCCGCGGAAAAAAAACCGCAAACACAATTTGGGGGAACAAAGAAACGATTCTTGTCGGCGACCACCTTTTCAGCCAAGCTTTCCTTGCAATTGCACAGTTGCAAAACCACGAAGCGACGAAAATCATCGCGCAAAGTTCCTCGCGTTTGACAATCGGGGAGATTTCTCAGCTTGAAAATGAACGAAATCCGAGCCTCACAATGGAGCAATACCTCGATGTCATTTACCACAAAACCGCATCGCTTTTTGAAGCATCTGCACAACTTGGGGCGATATTTTCGCAAAATGGAAGCGTCGAACATTGTGGTGAATTTGGCAAAAATATTGGCTTTGCGTTCCAAATAATGGACGATATCCTTGATTACACCGGCTCAAAAACTCTAAACAAGGACTGCGGAACCGACTTCAAGGAGCGGAAAATCACCCTGCCAATTTTATTCCTTTTGGAGGAAAGCTTCCCAGAAAAATCCGCATTGAAGCAGTATTTTTCCGCAAAAAGCGACGACTTCACCCTCAAACAAGTCACAACATTGCTTGAAAATCACAATATTTTCGAAAAATGCAACACCGCGATGGAAAGCTACACGAAACCCGCTGAAGAATTCGCGAAAAATGCCATCAAAAATGAAAAATTAGCAAATATTTTACTCGATCTCCTCAAATTCTTCACGAATCGTGAAATATAAATTGCAACTTGACATTCAAAAACACAAAAAATATCAATTATTTAGTTTTTTTCAAAGAAATGTCCGAATTTAAAATGCTTACATTTCCGTGCAATTTTCAAGGCGGATCAACCCAAGATATCAACTTCTATGTGGGTTTTCCAGCACTTGATTCCCACCCACTCGCATTTCAGGCAAAGTGGCTTGGCGAAAAAGGCGGGCAAATTCCACCCGCAATTCACTCCGCACTTGGAAGGGTTAAGGAAATTGCCAAAAAACACAATGTCACATTCATTTCCCTGTGTGAATATGTGCTGGCAAATATGTGAAAATTATGGAAATTTTTATCGATATTGGCAATACCAACGCCTCTTTTTGGAAAAATGGTGCAATTTATTCCATTCCGACGCACGATTTCGCACAAAATAATTGCTTGGATTTCCTCAGCGAACACAATCCGACAAAAATTTTTGCCGCATCAGTTGTGCCAAAAATCAGCAATATTCTGGAAAATTCCTGCAAAAAAATGGGCATTTTGTGTAAAAATATTGAATTTAGCGATGTCCAACTCCAAACAACACTCAAAAACAACGCCGAACTTGGCATTGACAGGGCGATTAACGCGTTTTACGGCATGCAAAAGTTCGGGAAAAATGTGATAATCGTCGATTTTGGCACCGCCCTCACATTTGATATCGTTTTCAACAATGTGTATCAAGGCGGCATGATCTTCCCCGGACTTGCCATGGCAATGCACAGTCTTCACACAAAAACCGCAAAATTGCCAAGTGTCAACATTGAAAAATTTCAGTCCGGCATTGGGAAAAGCACAATTGAGGCGATATCATTTGGTGCTGCGATCGGCTACGAGGGTGTCCTCAAAAACACACTTTCTTTTATAGAAAACTCCATGAAAAGCAAATTTCAAATTGTCTTCACTGGCGGCTCTGGGAAGATATTTTTCGATAGAATCGATGGTGCAATTTTTGAAGAAAACCTGATTTTGGAATATTTGGTTGGAAAATATGCGTAAATTTGAAATTTTGGACGAACTGCACTCGCTTTCCAGCCCGCAAAAAGCAAAAAATGCCACAAGATTCTTCAAAACCGGCGAAGAAAGTTACAGCGCCGGCGATGTTTTCATCGGCGTCACGATTCCAGAAATTCGCAAAATTGCAAAAAAATACCTCAATCTTGAATATGACACGCTTGCGCAGGTTCTTGCATCGAAAATTCACGAAGAAAGAATGCTTGCATTGATCATTCTGACGGAAAAATTTGCAAAATTTGAAAATAAACGCAGTGAAATCGTGGATTTCTACCTTGATGATGCAAATCTCGACTTTGTGAACAACTGGGATCTCGTCGATGCCACGGCCTACAAAATTCTTGGCGAATTTCTCGTTTCAGACCAAAAACACGCCAAAATTCTGGAAAATCTCGCAAATTCACACAATATTTGGCACAAACGCATCGCAATTGTCGCAACTTTGGCGTTTATTCGGCAAAATAACTTCGAAAACACGATCAAAATCACAAAAATCCTCCTCAACCAAAACTTGCACGACCTCCTTCAAAAGGCAATCGGATGGATGCTTCGCGAAATTGGCAAAAAAAATAAAGGCTTTTTGATTGATTTTCTGCGTTTGCATCACAAAAAAATGCCAAAAATTACCTTTACCTACGCAACCGAAAAGCTCACGCACATTGACAAAAATGAAATCAAGCACAATGTTTAACGATTTTTCCGCGATTCTGCTCAAACTCGCGAAGAAAGCAGCGGAAAATGGCGAAATTCCAATCGCGTGCATCGCGGTTCTTGATGGGAAAATCATTGCAAAAGCACACAATTTGGTGGAAAAACGCCAAAACAAAATGGCTCACGCGGAGACCATCGTTCTTGAAAAATTACGCAAAAAATTCAAAACAACGCACTTTTTTGGCATGAAAATTTCACTTTATATCACGCTCGAACCTTGCTGCATGTGCATTTCAGCGATATCGATGTGCGGAATCGAAAATGTATTTTATATGCTTGAAGACCGGAAAATTGGCGGCATCGCGCGGATTTATATGGAAAATTCATCATACTTTAAGCCAAATTTTTTCCTAATCCCATCGCAGAATTATTCAAAATTATTATTGGACTTTTTCAGTAATTTGAGGTAGGATAATTACATAAAGAGAAAGACTTGTGAGAAGAGCTAGAGGCTTAAGATTGTGGCGTTGTTTAGTAGATAAATCTACGGTTGTATATTATGTAATCCAGCCACAGATTCCCCTACGGCTACCTTGTTACGACTTAACCCCAATCACTGATA